>NZ_JAGWCT010000121.1:0-11056 GCF_020657815.1 Clostridioides sp. ZZV15-6597
ATCATACTTTTTATTTAAAATAAAAATATAATTTTAAAATTATAAATTAAGTATATCTATTGACTTTTTATTTATAATTGATTATAATCTTTATAGACCGACGGTCAGTCTTCAAAAGTGAGGTGTTCTAAAAATGCAAGATTTAAATAAAATGAATAGTTGTTTTAATAAGAATTTTAATCTAATAGTACTTGGTCAAATTATCTCTATACTGGGTTCATCGTTGTTAAGATTTGGACTTTCCACTTATATTTTAGATACGACAGGACGTGCAGACATATTTGCAGCTTTATATGCAATATCAAACATACCTCTTTTATTTTCTCCAATTGGTGGTGCAATAGCGGATAGATTTAATCGTAAAAATTTAATGGTCATCTTTGATTTTATGAGTTCGATTATTATTTTTACGTTTATTTGTCTTCTTTCCTCTTTAAACAATTCAATTATATTAATTGGGGTTATTATGGTACTATTGTCAATTATTAGTTCTATGTATCAACCTACTGTGCAGGCAAGCATACCTTTAATAGTAAATGAAAAAGATTTAGAACAAGCAAATGGAATTGTAAATGGAATTGGCTCTCTTTCAAGTATGTTTGCTCCTGTTCTTGGAGGTTTGTTGTATGGTCTTATTGGAATTAAGATGCTTCTTATTACAAGTTGTATTGCATTTTTTCTATCCGCAGTAATGGAAATGTTTATTCATATACCTTTTAATAAAAGAGAAGTTAATGGAAGCATAGTATCAACAATAGTCAGTGATATGAAAGAAGGATTTTCTTATGTTATAAAACAATCTCATATTAGTAAAGCCATGATTCTAGCAGCTTCTTTAAATTTATTTTTGACTCCATTCTTACTTGTAGGAATACAATATATTTTACGTATAACAATGCATAGTAGTAATAATATGTATGGCATAGGGATAGGAATTATTGAATTTAGTAGTGTTTTAGGTGCACTTTCAATAGGTATGTTTGCTAAAAAAATGAAAATGAATACATTATATCGCTGGTTAATGTTAATTAGTATTTTGATGATACCAATGGCCATTTCTGTTTCACCTTCAATGCTTAAACTAGGATACTATCCATCTTTTATATTACTATTTATTTGTATTATACCTATAGCCATGTCTATGACAATTATTACTATATTCGTTTTAACTATTGTTCAAAAACAAACTCCTAATGAATTATTGGGGAAAGTAATGGCTACTATTACAGCTGTATCACAGTGTGTTGCTCCAGTTGGTCAAATTATGCATGGAAAATTATTTGAAGTTTTCAGTTCTAGAGTTTATATACCTATAGTATGTATGTTCATAATTATGCTATCAATTTCAATCCTTGCTAAATATCTGTATAAGAATGAATCAAAGGCATAAAATATAAAATAATTAAAAAGGATTTAATTCTTTTATAAAAAGCCTATAGTAAAAGGGCATATTTAAAGTTTCAAATTTATTTATTAATATTGAGATAATAAAAATGCGAAATCAAGTAATTAAAGTAAAATAAACATACTATTTATAATTATTTTTAAATATACAAACTGATTGGAAAATATACTTTAATCATCTACAAAACGGTAAAAAGCAACAGATAAATAAAGTATGACACCTTATTATTATCTGTTGCTTTATTCATTAGAACTATCTTTATTAAATATACAATTATACTTCTATGTCTTCGACTTTTGAGATAAGCCATAAGTACGAAAGTCCAGCTAATACTGCTGCTACTATCCAGACAATAATAAAAGGAATATATGTGTGAATCATAGTTGTTACAATGTTAGCAGTGCATGAGGCAAGAATAACAGAGGCTATAATCGTTGTTTGAATGGAATATTTTCGAAATCCAATGCTAGCAGAAATTACACCTATAAATAAAGAGAATACAGCACACAAAATTGTTTCAATGATAATCTTAAAAAACAATCCAGGAGTAAAATTATCAGAAATCATAGGAAAAATAGCTTCTGTCATCGTAAATATAAGTAGAGAAATAATCGTTCCAATCAACATAAAACTCAAACATAATGTAGCTATTAATACAATCTTTGAGTTCAATAAAGTCTTTCGATTTATTGGATAAGTAAAAATTAAAATTGCATTTTTTCCAGAATATTCTTTTATAACAAATGTGGAAAACAATACAGATGATAAAATGGCATAAGCTACCATTTGTAAAACGTTAGTGATTACCCAAATATTATGGTAATTAGAAAACTCAGCAGAATCTGTGTCTCCTCCTAAATAAGCAATCATAGCAAATGTATATAAAAATCCTAATACACATAAAGTAATAATACCCATGGCATTAAGATAAGGGCGAATTTTATTTTTTTTTAGTTCTAATTTTATAAGTTTATACACAGTTGTTTCCTCCATTCATTATTTCAAAAAAATACTCTTCCAAACCATTGGGAAATTCTTGTTTTACTGTAGACATAGGAATTTCTTTTAAAATACTCCCATTCGAAATAATACCTATTGTATCAGCTATATACTCTATTTCACTTAATATATGACTTGAAATAATAAGTGTCATATCATATTCTTTTGCAAGTGTTTTGAATAAATCACGCATTTGTTTTATTCCCATAGGGTCAAGACCATTGATAGGTTCATCAAGTAAAAGAATATCTGGATTATGTATGATTGCACGAGCAATCCCCAACCTTTGCTTCATACCCAAAGAGAACTTACATACCTGTAGCTTTCCAGTATTTTCGAGTCCTACTTTTTGCAAAACAGCATTTATATCTGCACCAGAAAAATTCATGTAAGCGTTATGTATCTTTAAATTTTCCTCCACTGATAAATGTTCATAAAAAATAGGAGTTTCTATAATACATCCAATTTTTCTTAAAATATTATTACGATTTTCTGATATATTCATATCAGAAATCATTATATTCCCAGCGGTTGGTTTTAATAAACCAGCTATCAATTTTAGTACTGTAGTTTTTCCAGCTCCATTTGCACCCAAAAATCCATAAATACTTCCTTTCTCTACATTTATGTTACAATGTTTGATAACCTCTTGATTATCAAATACTTTTACCAAATCTTGAACTTTAATGATTGTATTCATTTTCTTTAATATTTTCCTTTCTCTATGAATCAGTCTTTGTTTTTAGTGTTATTAAGCTTTTCAAATCTGATTCTTTCATAAAATAATATCACTTCAATTAGACAACATGATGTCTTATTCAAGAATACTATCTTTCATTCAAAAAGTCAATATATTGTCTAAAGTAAAATTTATATTTATTAAAAGGTACAATGGGTAGGGTATATGTTGGAATAGTTCAGATATTTAATATTACTTGGGCAAGGTTTTCAATATTAAAAATGATATAAAAATAGTGACTATCTTAATTTTAATAATTAAGATAGTCACTATTTTGTATAGTCTAATTAAATATTATTTTATATGTGAGTTTAATAGAATTTATTTTCATTAAATCTATTGTTCTGGTTTATAAATAACTTTCTTATTATTATCATATATTACCAAAGAATTTGACTTTACAATTTCATTTTCATATTTAACATCTTTTCCAGAAAAATTAGCTACTACTTTTAAATCCTCTCCATATTTAGTCATTTGAACTAATCTATCATCAGAAATAAACTCAAAGTCTGTCATTTCTCTTTTAATAGCCTTTTTATTAAACTCTGACCATACTTTATCATGAGAAATTATTTCACCTTTATGTTTTTCCCATTCAGTTCTATCTATATAATACATAGGTGGTGTATTATATAATACTTCTTTCATCATTCTACTTCCAACTTCATCCTTAATTTTAAAAGTTCCCCATAACCATTGATGAGAAGATACAACAGAATCATTATAAACTAATCTAAATAAAGGTAAAGAATAAGTTGGGTCTATAAATATTTTTTTGTATTTTTCTTTTACAGGTATCTGTTTTGAAAAGACTTCTGGTACTCCTCCTGTTGGAGAATAGTATCTACCAACATAATATTCACTTTCTTTGTTCTTGCTCATATCTTTATCTACCCAAGCAAACGCTGGTGTCTCAAGCCCATGTGCAAATGCTATAGTACTACTTGCAAAGTCATTTCCTCCTTCTGAACCTATAACCATATTAGCATTATCTCTTATATACGACATTCTTTCGAGTCTGGCTTTTAAATCTTGTGACTGTGTTGTTATATGATTTGGAGAATAATCATCAAAAATTTCTCCTGTAGCATCACAGTCTATAAACCAAGAATTAAATTTATACCCTTCATCCAATATACTTTTTACTCTCTCTTTTACACTTTGTAAAGACAATGTAGGATTTAGTTGTCTTCCTTCTCCTTGAAATCCAGATTCTTTTTCACCTTTTTTATTTTCTATAGTAGCATTTTCATATAGTGACTTATCTTTAAAGGCTGCTGTACTCCATTTTTCTTCCCCTGGCTTGTGTATAGAATGGTATGAATCATATGGTCCTACAAGATAACCTAAATCATTAGCTCTTTTGACTATCTCTGGTGATACATAACCATCTTCCATATCATCAAACCCTATCCAAGCATTATCAATACCAGATTTATTCATATCATTAATTACATCAATTGTATTATATCTTGCCCATGTATCAATTTTATTCACACTATCCCCTAGCTTTGACTTTAATAGCTTCTTGTTAAACTCTATAAGTTCTACTCTATTTAATTTAGATATTCCTTTATCTAATACTTTTTTTATTTCTTTATCATTACTATCAAAAACCTTACTATTATAAAAAGTATTTAGTTGCATAACTTGATTAAACGCTTGAACTATTTGATTTTTTTGATATTTATCTATATAATCTTGATTTCTTATCTGGTTAAGTACAGTTATAAATTCACTATTATCAGTTTTTTTACTTAAGAGTTCTTTCATCCAATTAATTAAATCATCTGATAAATTTTTCTTTAATTTGTCCCATTTAATATCACTTACTGTTATTATAGATTTGTCTGCAAAATAAATCTGTGGAGCTCCATAAAGCTTTTCAATATTTTTATTGTCCTTAGATTTTTCTTCTAATGTTTTAAACTCACCTTTATCAACTATATAATTTTTATATGTTTTGGCTACATCTGTAATATTTTTGTCAGTCAAATATATCTTAAATCCATACTCTTTATTTTTATTTATACTTGGATATTCATGTGTAAATGTAAAATTAATTTTATCTTTAGAATTAAATTTAATCTCATTATTAAACTCATTTTCAATAATATAAAGCACAGAATACTTTGTCTTATTTACTGCAAAAAACTGCATTGAAAAGGATTCTATGACATTGTAAGCTGATTCATTTAAATGCTCTTTCCAGTACTTATCATTACTTGGTATAAACTTGCCTTCATAAAGTGGTAACACATAACTTTCGCCTTCAATTCTTGGCCAATTAAAACTAGCTTCTTTTTCTGAATTAGATTTAATGTCTACATCTAAATAGCTTTTCTCCTTTTTTATATTTATGTCTATGTTTTCATCAGGATATGTCCATGATGTCTCTGTCTTCGTCTTTTTAAAATTTGACACTTTCCTTTCTTTTAATGGTTCAGATATCTTTTCCTTTAAACCATTAGATTCTACTGATACCTCAAAAGTTTCTGGTTTTACTTCAAAATTAAAATCCAGATTTTTGACATTATACATAGATGATGTGTCATTAATCACCTCACTACTACTACATCCAGTGATAATAGTTGCAATAATTATACAACTTGTAAATACCGAGAATATTTTTTTCATAAAAGCCACCTCCTCGATAAATATATCATCCTTATGTTACGTCAAGGTTACATTTTACTTTGAATTTCACTATCTATTAATTGAAGATTATATTGTTGAATTAATTCCATTAGACGTTTTGCATATATGTTATTTCCACTTTCATCTTTTGCAGTGCTATAACCTGCTTTTTCTAATGCTTTAGCTTGATAGATATATGTTTTTGCATCAAATACACCATTGGCTTTATATCTTTTATTTGTAGCTAAAAATTTTGCATGGTCTTTTATAGATTCACTTTTAGCATCATATATTCTAAATTTATCATCTATAATTGTATCTAAATGTTCTTTTGTTTCTAAAGTAACTGATTTTCCTTTCCAATAGGCATCGGCCTTTATACCAAATAAGTTATTATACTCTTTTGCTAAACTTGATTTACCCCAACTAGATTCAATTATTGCTTGTGCAATAGTTATAGATGGCAGTATTTTATAATTTTTATAGTTTTGTATAGCGGATGTTTCAATCTCATTAATAAATTTCATGTATTGTGTGTCAGATTTTAATCTTTCTGGCTTTATGCCATAATCTTTAAGGTCCTCTATATAATCATTAACCAATCTTTTTTGTTTATTATTAAATTTTAACTCATTTAAAACATTACTTAACTTTTCTACTTTATTATTTTTAGAAAAATCTTTAACAAATAAATCTGATACTTCTTTTATTTGTGAATCATTAACTTTTTCTAACTTATTTTTATTTAATACAGCAATAATAGAAGCTACATACTTCCAATTAACTTGTGCATTATTTTCACTTGCTAAATCAGCATATTCTATATACTTACTAACATCTATATCATCCTTATTTATCTCTTTAATTGAATATTCTTTTACTAATACCCCTATTCCAACTACTATTATTAGTATTGCTACAATGAACTTCTTATTCTTCATAAATTATTTCCTCCCTTATATTCTCTACAGAATACAATATACCCTACTTTTGTTACATATTCTTTACGAAATTATGAAGATTTTATGAAGATTTATGTAATATATTTAATTTAAAGCACGATTATTGTTATAATATATAGGTTTGCATTAAATAAAAAATAGTTAAAATAAATTTTAAATTAGATAAATTTATTTTAACTATTTATACAATAAAACATTATTTTAATTTATTTCTATCAATCTCTATAGATTTTTCTAATATATACTCTTTTCCATATACAATAATTCTTATTGGTTTTCCCTTTAAATTTTCTATCTTAATCAAATTACTATATACATCAACATTGATATTATTATCTCTATAATTTATATTAAAAGAATAATTCTTCCATTCTTGAGGCAACCTAGGCTCAAAAGATAGAGTTTCATTCCATGTTCTCATACCTGCAAATCCATGTACAATGGAAAGCCATGAGCCAGACATTGAGGTTATATGAAGACCATCATTAGTATCATTATTATAATTATCTAAATCAAGTCTAGCTGTTCTTGAGTATAATTCATAAGCTTTTTTTAGGTTATCTACTTCAGAAGCAATAATAGAATAAACACTAGAAGATAAAGAAGATTCATGTACAGTATATCTCTCATAAAAATCAAAGTTTCTCTTTTTCTCTTCTTTAGTAAACCTATTTCCAAAATAATAAATTCCTTGTAACACATCCGCTTGTTTTATAAAGCAAGACCTAAGAATCTTATCCCAAGACCATTTTTGATTAAGAGGAAGATTCTCTTTTGGCAAATCTTTTACCTCTATAAATTCCTTATCTAAAAAATTATCATTCTGAACTATTATTTGTAATTCTTCATCATATGGCAAATACATTTTCTTTGATATTATTTTCCAGTCCTCAATTTCCTCTCTACTTATATTATTTCTTTCAATACATTCGCTGTACTCTTTTTCTAACTTTAAGACATTTTCTATAGCATATTCCAAACACCACTTGGCTATATAATTAGTATACCAATTATTATTAATATTGTTTTCGTATTCATTTGGGCCTGTAACTCCATGCATCATATACAAACCTTTTCTTGTAGATAAATGTACTCTGCTAGCCCAAAATCTAGCTACTTCTATTATTACATCTATACCCTTTTCTTTTATATATTCAAAATCACCTGTATAATTTGTATAATTATATATTGCATATACTATACTTCCATTGCGATGAATCTCTTCAAATGTTATCTCCCATTCATTATGACATTCTACTCCATCAAAAGTAACCATTGGGTATAAGGCTCCCTTAAGTCCAAGTTTTTTTGCATTATCTTTTGCTTGATTTAGCTGATTGTATCTATATACTAAAAGATTTCTTGCTACACTCTTATCTGCCACACCTAAATACACTGGAAGACAAAATGCTTCTGTATCCCAATAAGTAGCACCTCCATATTTTTCACCAGTAAATCCTTTTGGTCCTATATTTAATCTTGAATCTTCTCCATAATAAGTCGAGAATAGTTGAAATAGATTATATCTTATACCTTGTTGACTACTCTTATCCCCTTCTATCTTTATATCTGCACTTTCCCATCTTTTATTCCACAATTTTGTATGTTTATTTAAGATATCTTCGTAATCTTTAGATATTTCTATATTTAAAATATCTTCACATCTCTTTAATAGCTCATTTTCACCATAATCTCTAGTAGAAGTTATTGTTACATATTTTTCTATTCCAATAGTTTCATTTTCTAAAATATCCATTGTTATTGAATTTTCACAGTAATTATCAGTACTTAAATAAGATATACCATCTACTTTACCTCTTGTTTTAATATGCATCATTGCACCTACTGTAAATATTGGTGTATTAAATGTATTTTCTTTTGTACGTGAAAGTATCTTTCCTCTATATTCTGAGGAACTTGAAGAAACTGCATTCCAAAATTCTTCTTCATAATTTGAATCTTCATTTTTTATATTTGAATCTAAGTATGGAATAAATTTTATTTTAGCGCTAGAATTTAAAGCTTTTATATCATACTTTATTACAGCTAATTCCTTAACTGATATGCTTAAAAATCTTGTTATATTAGCTTCAAATTTTTTGCCATTAGTATTCACAGTAAATTTGCGCTTTAAAATACCATTTTTCATGTCTAATTCTCTATAAAAATTTTCAACATTACATTTTGCAAGGTCTAACTCTATCCCATCTATGAAAATTCTTATCCCTATATAATTAACTGAGTTAGGAATTTTACCAAAGTATTCTGGATATCCGTTTTTCCACCATCCAACACGAGTTTTATCTGGAAACCATACTCCAGCTATATAAGAACCTCTATGGCTATCTCCGCTATATCTTTCCTCATAGTTTCCTCTCATACCCATATAACCATTGCCTATACTCATTATAGACTCTGCTAATCTATTTTCTTTAATTTCAATCTTGTCTTGTATAATTTTCCACTCATTTATATTATCAAACAAACATTTCATATAACGCTCCTAACTATATACTTATTATACTCACTTAATATATACTTAAAATTTAACTGACTTGTTGAATTTACAAGTAAATTTGCTTTTTTTAGATTTTTATAATCTCCAACTCCAACAGAAAACATATTGGCTGAGTTTATAGCATCAATACCTGCACTTGCATCTTCTATACCTATACAATTTTTAGGATTTACACCAAGCCCCTTTGCTGACATGAGAAATATATCTGGATATGGTTTGTTGTTCTTACATTTTGATGCATCTGCTATGAAATCAAATTGGTCACTTATGCCTAGGTGTTTTAACACATTTATAGCATTCTTACTTGCAGAAGACAATCCTATCTTTATATTATTAGATTTTATATCATCAAGTAAATTTTTTATACCTGGTAAAATATTATTTGAAGTTATCTTGTTTATTAAAGATACATAATAGTTATTTTTGTCTTCAGCCATTTTCATTTTTTCTTCTTCCGAAAATGAATCTTTTTTATATCCATATTCTAGTATTTTATTTAATGATTCCATTCTACTTATACCCTTTAAAGACTCATTAAATTCCTTATCTATATCTATACCAATCTCATCAGCTAGTTTTTTCCAAGCTAAATAATGATAGTCTGCTGTATCTGTAATCACTCCATCTAAATCAAATATAAATGCTTCAAGCATTCCTATACCCCTTTCTCTATAAGGATTTTTTAGACTAATAATTAATTTATTTTGCGTCTATATCTCATATTTTAGATATTCTTTTATATTTTAAATATTCTTTATATAACTATTCAATCTAATTCACTCTTTAATTCAAAACCTACATCTATTTCACTCTCTTGCACACCATATTTTTTTATCACTCTAGAAAAATTTGACCACATCTTTCCAGAAAAAGCATTTAAATAATTTATATTGCAAATAAATTTCCCCTCTTCAATTTCTTTCTTATATAGTCGTGGTCCTACTATATATACAGGAAACATAGCCCATGCTTTTTCCCCTCTGTATTTTTTTATAACTTTTGTATAATTTTCATTCTTCATAATACATACTAAAAATACACATACAAACGGATTTTCTTCAACATCTATACCAAAAGAAAAAGATATATCTGTCCCAAACTCTTTTTCTATTTTACACAAATCCTCTTTAACCTGTTTTTCAAGTTTTCGTGAAGCTTCATTACAAAATTTTTCAATCTCACTGGATGGAATTGGAATCCAAAGTGGCATATCTGATATATAATCTATACTTTTATCATCAAATGGTAACTCTCTTCGCTTCATTTCAGCTATAGCAGACATATAATTTTTATCAGATATAAAAAAAGTTGCAATTTTATTATTATCCATATATATCTTAACTGGACATTCCTGTTTCTTGTTATTTATTGAAATTCTAGTAATATTATGATATGAATACTCTTTTTCACTCCCTATACATTTACGAACTTTAATATTATATAAATCAAAAATAATATACTTTCTTGTATATTTGAGAATTGAAGTTAATCCATATATTGTAAGTGTAATAGTAATTACTAATATGTAATACTGTTTAATATATACACAAAATACACTTAATACGATCCCAATTGATAAAAATATCAAACCTAAAATTAAATTTACAATACTAGACTTTACTGTAACTATATATTCTTTATAGTCATTCATGTTTTCCCTTCCCTCTACTTATTCAGTAATTCTCCTTTTTATTAAATTACAAAATAATTAAAAACTTCAATATTTATTTTCATCTAAATAAAAACTTTTCTTAACAAGTTTTATTACAAATCACCTGTATATAAAATTATAC
>NZ_JAGWCT010000122.1:0-10976 GCF_020657815.1 Clostridioides sp. ZZV15-6597
GCTGGCTAATGGACAAGTTTCTATAAATATCTTATCTTGATGATATATAATGACTTTAAGTTCCATTTTTCCAACAATCGGAGACTTTGATTAGTATTTAATAATGAATGCTTAATATTTAAGACAATGTTCAAGAATTATTCAAAAATACTTAAGTTTTATAGTCTAGTTTGTAAAGATATTATAAAATAATAATATTAGTTAGATAAAAGGTAAAACATTATAATTTGTAATACTTGTAACTTTAGATTATGATTAAAATATTTTTGAATGGAGTGGTGTAATGTATAACTTATTGGTTGTAGATGATGATGTTGATATTTTAAACATAAATCAAATTTACTTTTCTAACATAGGTTTTAATGTATACACAGCAGAGACTGCCAAAAGTGCAATGAAGATAGTAGACAATATAGTTTTAGACTGTATAATACTAGATATTGCATTACCAGATTTAGATGGATATAAAATATGTAATGCTATAAAAGAAAAGGTTAACATACCTATAATATTTTTATCTAATTATGAACATGAAGAGGAAAGAGTTCAAGGTTTTTTATCTGGAGGAGACGATTACATAACAAAACCGTATAGCTTAAAAGAACTTGAACTTAGAATCTATGCTCGAATGAGGCAATATAAAAACATTACATCAGTTCCTAATGTATTAAAGTTTTCATCTTTAGTAATAAATGTAAATTCAAGAAAAGTAACATTTGATGAAAAGAGTATTGACTTAACCACCATGGAGTTTGAAATACTATTATTTTTAGCTGAAAATAAAGAACAAGTATTTTCAAAAATAGAGATATATAATCAAGTTTGGAAAATGCCTGATGTTGGAGACCAACATACTGTACAAGTTCATATTGCACAGATGAGGAAAAAAATTAATTCTTTAAGCAGAGAGCATCAATATATTCAAACCGTATGGGGAAAAGGATATAAGTTTGTACCATAAGTAAGATAATGTAAGCAATAAATAATTCTTGTTTTATCATTTAATATTACTACAAAAGAAAGAGATGTGGTTAATGCAATGAAAAAGTCTAATGTATTAAAAGGAACTCTCATTGTATTGATAGTCTCTCTGTTGGCAATAACAGGATTAAATTTTCTGTATAAATATGATAATAAATATACATATAAGTCTATTAGAGCGAGTGATGGAATTTTAACTATAGATGAGGATACCTTTTCTAAAAATAAACTTGTTTTTTTAATAGATGATTGGGAATTTTACAACCATAAGATATTTAAGCCAAAAGATTTTATAGAGAAACACATAAAACCAGAATACATTTTTATAGGACAATATCCAGATTTTTCTATGAGAAAAGAAAAACAGTCGCCATATGGAAATGCAACTTATCGCATGAGGATAAAAAATGAAGGTAAAGACAAAGTACTAAGCCTAGAACTTCCAGAAATTTTTTGTTCAAGTGAAGTTTGGATAAATGGTGAGATGGTCTCTAAATTGGGAGATATAGGTACAGAAAGATATAGACCTAAAATTAAAAACACAGTAGTAAGTTTTGTTGCAAAGAAAGATACAGAAATTATAATCAATGTGTCCAATTTCTCACATTATTATAGCGGTTTGTATTATCCACCTGCATTAGGAAAAACAAAAGATGTAAGTAATATGATATTTTATAGATTACTTTTTTATAGTATCATTTGTTTTACAACTATTGCAATAGCTATATTTTCTCTAGCTGTTTGGGCACTTTCAAAACAAAGCAAGCTATATTTATACTTTGGATGTATGTGTATTTTTTTTGCTATACATGTGTCATACCCTTTTATACATTTAATGGGGTTTCCTTTAGTGAATTTTACATATGCAGTTGAAGATTCATCATATTTTATAGCAGTTTTATGTATTATTTGTATAAATGGAAACATATCCAAAATTGAGAGAAATAAAGTATATAGATTTTTAATTTTACCATTAGGAATTACTATGTGTATCATATCCATTGTGATACCAGTTATTCTTCTTCCATATGATATATACTTTGTTAATATCTATGGAAAATTAATAGACATATATAAATACGTTGTATTTATTTATATATTGATGTCTTCAATAGTTTCAATTTATAAAAAAACATACTCTGAGCAATTAAGCTCCTATATTTTAGTTTCAGCAGACATAGTGTTTGGTGTCAGTATATTATTTGATGTAGTGACTAGTAATAGGTTTGAACCTATATTTACAGGATGGCAAACAGAATACTGTGGGTTTTTAATAGTTATTTTATTTTCTATTATGATGATAAATAGAAATAGAATAATAATAAAAGAAAATGAAAAACTCACACAAAATCTTGAGCATGAAGTTGAAGTAAGAACTAATGAACTTACAACACTATTAAATGAACGTAAAAAATTCTTGGCAGACGTAGCACATGATTTAAAGGCACCTGTTTCAGCTATACAGGCATTTATAGATTTAATAAAGATTGGGAATATTCATGTAGATGAGGAGACAAAAACCTATCTTTATGCCATAAACCAAAAATCAAATGAAGTGCAAAATAGAGTACGTAGTTTACAAGAATTTACATCACAAGACAAAAAAATTGGCCTTAGTGAAAAAATATGCCTAAATGACTTTATTAGGGAGGTATATGAAAATAATTTACCAGATACACAAGCATGTGGTGTAAATTTTGAAGTTTATATATTAGATAAAAAAATATATGCAAAAGTAAATAAAGAAAGATTGGCTAGAGCATTTGAAAATTTAATTTACAATGCTTTAAGCTTTACTCCATTTGATGGGAAAATAATTTTGTCAGTGAATAAAGAAGATGGATTTGCAATTATTAAAATTTCTGATAATGGCAAAGGGATACCAGCAGAAAATATACCAAAGATATTTGACCGATTCTTTACAGAAAGGGACAATAGTACTTCAAAAGGTCAAGGTTTAGGATTATATATTGTTAAATCCATTATAAGAGAACATGATGGAGAGATTTTTGTAGATTCAGAGTTGGGAAAAGGAACTGTTTTTACAATAAAATTAAGTTTATGTTTTTTATAATAAATGGTTATTTAATATAAAAGAATAATGATATTTAGGAGTGATTATAATGCAAACTAAGATATTAATAATAGATGGAGACAAGAATAATTGCCAGGAATTAAAAAATTTCTTGGAGCAAAAAGGAATAAATGTAGATTTGGCGTATAACTGTGAAGAAGCTATTGGAAAAATATTTAGCAATAAATACGATTTGATATTTTTAGAAATAATCTTAACTGATGGTGATGGATGGACTTTATGCAAAAAGATTAGAAATGTAACTACGTGCCCGATTGTTTATATGACTTATATAAATGAAGACCAAAGTATTTTAAATGCTTTAAATTCTGGTGGTGATGATTATTTAATTAAACCTTTAAATTTAGAAATACTATATGCAAAGGTAAAAGCAATTTTAAGAAGAGTAAATTCATACATAAATAACAATGAAAGTAATACAAGATTAGAAGAATACAATAGAACAAGTGGAGTAATAAAATTAGAAGATAAAATAATAAAATTAACTCCAACAGAAAATAAGTTGTTGAACTATTTTATAGAGAATCCGGAAAAGACCTTAACTACTAAAGAGATATATGAACATGTATGGTTAAATGATTATCTAGAGGATAATTATAGTGTAGTAGTTGCAGTAAATGGACTGAGAAAGAAAATAGAGAAAGATTACAAAAATCCTCAAAAAATCATAACAATAAGAGGAGCAGGATATTACTTTAATAAGGAATAATAAATATATAGATTATAAAAGGTTAAATCTAGTTAACAAATCTCAATAGCAGATATAAATAATAAATTACGTGTAGTACGTATTATTACTTATATCTGCTATTTTATTGTCGTCAAATATAGTTAAATTGTAAAGTAAATGTCAAATATAGTCCAAAAAGTAAAATTAATGTTAAAAAAGTGAATATAATTTTACACTTGTTTAACTTAAACCTAATATAGATTTAACTTAAAAAAAGTAGAATAAAAATATAGAAAATTTAATAATGACGAACTTATAAAAATTTAAATTTTAAATACAGAATGAAAATCAATTAGGTATATTTTAATGGGAGGATATTATGATAGTAAAATCTAGGTTAGTAGGTTTAGAAAAAAATGACAATAATGGAAATAAGACAAAATATATAGTTGAAAAAGTAGCAAAAAATATATTTCTACTAAGTGCTTTAGTAGCAGTTGCAAGTTTACTTTTGATAATAGGATTTGTATTTTATAAAGGGTTAAGACCTTTTATATTTGAGGGATACTCATTTATAGATTTTTTAACAGGTGCAGATTGGGTTCCTTCAGCTAATAAGTTTGGAATATCATCTATGATAGCAGCATCAATAGTTGCTACAATTGGTGCACTTATAATAGGAGTACCGATTGGAATATTAACATCTATATTTATAGCAGAAGTAGCACCTAAAAGATTAGCAAAAATAATGTCACCAGCAGTTGAACTTCTAGCAGGTATACCTTCAGTACTGTATGGAGTGTTTGGTCTTGCAGTAATAGTTCCAATGATACAAAGTATATTTAATCTTCCAAAAGGACAGAGTTTATTAGCAATAATAATAGTATTAGCAGTAATGATGTTACCAACAATAATATCTGTATCAGAAACAGCTATAAGAGCAGTACCAAAAGCATATAAAGAGGGTTCATTAGCACTTGGTGCATCAAAAATAGAAACAATATTTAAAGTTGTATTACCAGCTGCAAAGTCTGGAGTATTAGCTGCAGTAGTATTAGGAGTAGGAAGAGCTTTAGGAGAAACAATGGCAGTAATACTTGTTGCAGGAAATTCACCAGTTATGCCAACTTCTATAACAGATAGTGTAAGACCACTTACAACTAATATAGCACTTGAAATGGGATACGCATTTGGGACACATCAAGAAATGTTATTTGCAACTGGAGTAGTATTGTTTACATTTATATTAATTTTAAATTTAGTTTTAAATAAACTTTCAAATAAGGCGGTAAATTAAGATGAGAAAGTTCAGAGAGAATATATTGAAATTATTAGTATATCTATCAGCATTATTTACAATAGTATCACTAGTAGTTATAGTAGGATTTATATTTATAAAGGGAATCGGAAATATGAATTTTAATTTCTTATTTAGTAATTATTCAGCATCAGGTGATGGTGGTATCTTCCCAATGATAATTACAACATTATATACTGTAGTGGTTTCTATAGTTGTAGCAACTCCAATAGGAATCTTAGCAGCTATATATTTACAAGAATATGCTAAAAAAGGAAAAGCAGTTACAGCTATAAGATTTGCAACTGAAAGTTTGTCAGGAATACCATCCATAGTTTATGGATTATTTGGAGGAATTTTCTTTGTAGTTACCTTAAAAATGGGATATTCAATAGTTGCAGGGTCACTTACAGTTGCAATAATAATATTACCAGTAATAATTCGTACTACAGAAGAAGCTTTAAAGACAGTTCCTCAATCATATAGAGAATCATCTCTAGCACTAGGAGCTACTAAATTTCAAACTTTATATAAAGTAGTACTTCCAAGTGCAGTACCAGGAATTCTATCAGGAGTAATATTGTCAGTTGGTCGTATAATTGGAGAATCAGCTGCCATACTACTTACAGCAGGTACTGTAGCTAAGATGCCAGGAGGAATATTTGATAGTGCAAGAACACTAACTGTACACTCATATTTACTAACTAAAGAGAGTGGAGACATAGCAACAGCAGCTAGTATAGGTATTGTTTTAATAGTAATTGTATTAGTATTAAATATGTTAGCAAGATTTGTTGCTAAGAAGTTAAATAAGGCTAATTATTAAATTTAAGAGGTGTGAATGATGGAATTAATCAATAAAATAAAAATGAGTGTAAAAGATTTGGATTTATTTTATGGCGACAAGCAAGCTCTAAATAAAATAAATATGGATATAAAAGAAAATAAAGTTACTGCTTTAATAGGTCCATCTGGATGTGGAAAATCTACTTTTATAAGAACATTAAATAGAATGAATGACCTAATAGAAAATGTAACAATTACAGGGAATATTTCTGTTGATGGAGAAGATATCTATACTTCAGATGATGTTATAAATCTTCGTACAAAAGTAGGAATGGTATTTCAAAAACCTAATCCATTTCCTATGAGTATATATGATAATGTTGCATATGGACCTCGTACACATGGGTTAAGAGATAAAAAGCAACTAGACAAGATAGTAGAGGAAAGTTTGAAGGGAGCAGCTATTTGGGAGGAAGTTAAAGATAGGCTTAAGTCATCTGCATTAGGATTATCTGGAGGGCAACAACAACGTATATGTATAGCAAGAGCAATTGCTATGAGACCAGAAGTTATACTTATGGATGAACCTACATCTGCTTTAGACCCAATTTCAACATTAAAAGTAGAAGAACTTATAGAAGATTTAAAAAAGGACTATACAATAGTCATAGTTACACATAATATGCAACAAGCTGCTCGTATATCAGATGAAACAGCTTTTTTCCTAAATGGAGAGGTTATAGAATTTAGTGATACAAAAACTATGTTTACTACTCCTGTGGATAAAAGAACAGAAGACTATATAACAGGTAGATTCGGTTAAAATATATAACTATAAAGGAGTTAAACAATGGTCAATAATAGTTTAGATATAAGTATTGATACTTTAAAAGAACAGACAGTACTTATGATGGAAAAATGTGAAGAGGCAATAGAAAAGTCTGTAACTTGTATGATAGAGAAAGATTTAGAAGGTGCAAGAAAAGTAGTAGAAGATGATGAAAAAATAAATAAATTGAGAGAAGAAATAAGAGATAAAAGTATAGAATTAATAGTACTTAAACAACCAATGGCAAGGGATTTAAGATTTATTTATTCTTTGGGAAACATATCAATAGAATTAGAAAGAATTGGAGATTATGCAGCAAATATAGCTAGAGAAATGTTGAAAATAGGTGGAGAAGCGTATATAAAAGAGTTAATAGATATTCCTAAAATGGCAAAGGAATGTAAGAATATGATGTCTCAAACTAGAGAAGCTTTAATATCATTTGATGCAAGTATAGCTTATAATGTTGGAAGTAAAGATGATATTGTAGATGATTTGTATGAGCAAGTACAAATTGATTGTTTAAAAATAATGCATGAAAATTCAAATACGATAGACCAAGGAGTAAAACTTTTACTTATAGGAAGATACCTTGAACGAATTGGAGACCATATAACAAACGTATGTGAAAAAATAATCTTTGCAATTGAAGGTAAAATGGTAGAGATAGGATAAAAAAACTGCTTTATAGCAGTTTTTTTATTGTCTAAATTAAAATGTAATTGTTAAAAAGATGCGATTAATGGGTAAATTTAAAAAATTGTGATATACTAGGAACATATTAAATATGAGGATGCGTATTTTATATAAGGTGCTTTTAGGAGGTGGAAATTTGAAACTTCAAAAGATGGGTATGAGGACTATAAAGACAGGAATTAGTGTAACTTTATGTATGCTTCTTGGTAATTATTTAGTTGAGAATATGTTTTATTCTTTAGTAGCATGTATAATTTCTGTTCAGGACACAGTGAAAGGTTCTTTAAAGACAGGAATCAATAGAGTAGAAGGTACTATTTTAGGTGGTATAATAGGATTTTTATTTGCTATCACCAAAGCGGGAGACCCATTTTTATGTGGTCTTGGTGTAATGTGTTCAATATATCTATGTAATCTGTTTAAAATAAAGTCAGTAGTTGTTGCCTGTGTCACTTTTCTAGCCATACATCTAGGTGTGGGAAACAATGACCCCGTATACTATTCTTTACACAGGGTATTAGATACATCTGTAGGAGTTTTATTTGGTGTACTCGTTAATTATTATGTTGCTAGACCAAACTACCTAAATAGTGTTATAGATGAGTTTAAAAAAATAGAAGAACTTTCAATGTTGCTTATTGAAGAAAAAATACTTAGAAAAGAAAATCTAGACGTAGAAAAATTTGAAGAAGAAGTAGAGAAATTGGAAGAAATATATTCAAAACTTATCGATGAGTTAGACTATAGTTTAAGTGAAACCAATATAGAAAAAATAGAAAATGCCTTAAGGATATGTAGAGAAATCCACTTTCACATGCAATCTATAGAGTTACTAGAAAACAAACTCTATTTAAAAGAGCATACATATAAGTACCTTAAGAAAACATATGGTGTGGATGAACTGGATTGGAATGTAGATGAAGAAAAAAGTCCAGTGTTTAACTATCATTTAATGAAAATAATGCTTGAAATAGAATTATTGAAAAAATTAAATAAGTCATATCAATAATAGTCAATAAATAATAAATAAAAAATAGTATCTTTGTAAATATTAAACATATATAAGTTTAATTTACGGAGGTACTATTTTTTATGAATACTATAAATGAAAATTCTAAAATATTAGAAAGATACAAAATGAAGCTTTTTGGAGAACTTGTAAAGGCAGTATGGAATGAGGATACAGAAGATATTGAAAACTTGCCTGAAAAAATTTTAAGTGAAGACTTAAAAGAAAATTTAGATAGTCATTTTGATAAGCAATTTGATAAAGATACTATGGTGAATTTAATCAGGGTAACTATGGGATTAGATGTAACAGGAGATACAGATAAAAACCTAAAAGATGCACTGCACGAAGCTGTAAATTTAGATGAAGTAAAAAGACCAATAATATCTATAATATCAGATGCTTGTAAATATTGTGATGAAAATAATAAAGAAGATGAGTCATGCAAGATAAGAAATAAGCATATTAATTGTAATGAGGAAGATACATGTAGTGCCTGTGGTGATTGTGTGTCAAGATGTAAATTGGGTGCAATATCAGACAAGATAGAATTTATACCGATGATAAAGCTATTAAAAGATATAAAGAGTCCTGTATATGCAATAGTCGCACCAGCTTTTGTAGGGCAATTTGGAAAAGATGTAAGTCCTGGTAAGTTAAGAACTGCATTAAAAAAGATAGGATTTGAAGATATGATAGAGGTTGCTTTAGCAGCAGATATGCTTACTGCAAAAGAAGCATATGACTATTATGAGCATATGAAAAATGATGAAGAAGGATGCTTTATAACTAGTTGCTGTTGTCCTATTTGGGTTAGCTTAATACAAAATAGTTTTCCTCAAATATTAGATAAGGTATCACCATCTGTGTCACCTATGATTGCTTGTGGTAGAGCTGTAAAGATTTTAAATCCAGAGGCTAAAGTTGTATTTATAGGCCCTTGTATGGCAAAGAAGAAAGAAGCAATGTTGGAAGATATAAAGGATGCAGTTGATTTTGTGCTTACGTTTAAAGAATTACAGGAAATATTTGATGCATTAGAACTAAATCCAGCAGTAATGGATGAAAGTAATAGAGTAGAAGCATCTCTTTCAGGTAGAGTTTATGCTAGAACAGGGGGTGTAAGTAAAGCTGTTAAATTATCAGTTAGAAGAATTGATAAAAATATAAAGTTTAAAGAAAAAGCATTTGAAGGAACAAAAGAATGTATGGATGGTCTAAAGAAAGTTTTAAATAAAGAGATAGAGGCTACTTTCATAGAAGGAATGGGTTGCGTAGGAGGTTGTGTGGGAGGTCCTAAGCGTATTTTAAGTGTAGAAGAAGGTACTAAGAATGTCGATGAATACAGTGAAAGTACAAATATGGAAACACCATTTGATAATTTAAATGTGCTACAATTTTTAACTTCTATGGGAATAAAGAGAGTAGAATCACTGGGAGAAAAAGAAGAAGAACAAGTAAAAAAAATATTTAGTAGAGACATAAAAAGTAATAAGAAGGACAATAAATATAAAAAATAATTTTCTTAAGTTTGAGTTTATGTTTTTATAAAAAGGGAGATATGGGGGATGAAAATTAAAGATAATAAAACTGTTTTTCATGTAATTATACGTGTATTTCTTGTAGCTATTTTAATTCTAACTGGGACATTATTAGAAGAAAAAATTAACAATGTTCCAGTTGAAAATCTCAATACAAAAGATAAAACTACATTAGAATTACTTTCTCAAAATAATACGTTAGGAGAAATTATATATAAAACATCTCAAGAAGAGGGGAAAGGACCAGGAGCTACATCTGAAAAAGTTGCGTACATAACAATAGATGATGGACCATCAAAATATACAAATGCATTGCTCGATATTTTAAAAGAAAATGATGTCAAAGCGACATTTTTTATGCTTAATCAAAATATGAAAAACCACAAAGAAGAGGTGAAGAGAGTCTTAGAAGAAAAAAATTCAATAGGATTTCATAGTGTAAGTCATGATATACATAAGTTGTATAAGAGTCCAGAAATAACAGTTGGAGAATTTGACACATGTAATAAAACACTACAAGATATAACTGGTCAAAGCTCAAAATTAATAAGGCTACCATATGGAAGTAAGCCATATATGCCAGAAGGTTCATACGATAAGCTTATGGCAAATGATTACCTAATTTGGGATTGGAATTTAGATACGCAAGACTGGAAATCGTCCACAAGTCAAATAGTTAGTAATATCTTATATTATGGAAGAAAAAGAGATGAATTAGTAGTATTAATTCATGAAAAAGAACAAAGCGTAAATGCTTTAAATAATATGATAAGAATTTTAAAAGAAAGAGGATATACTATATTGCCAATCACAGAGAATGTTATGCCTAAAAACTTCTGGCAAGAAAACCTATAGTAAATTTTAAAAAATATAAAATACAATAAAGCATTTATAAAATATAATACATAATTTAATGACATTTAAAATATTATAGTTAAAATGTCATATAGGAAAATAGCATATAAAGTGAAGCTAGAATAAAATTGATAAAATAGTAGCAAAAATGTCAATAAAGTAATAGAATAATTATTGACTATATAAAACAAAATAATGTAAAAAAAATAGTATAGAT
>NZ_JAGWCT010000123.1:0-10917 GCF_020657815.1 Clostridioides sp. ZZV15-6597
GGCTCTTTTGAACTTGGGATTTATTTTTTTTATACAAAAAAGGGCGTAGCACTATTTTCTAGTGCGACAGCCCCTTTATAATTATTTTTTTCTTTTGTTATTAAAAAATAAGCAAATAGTAGATAGTATTCCTATGATAGTAAAGCCTACTATACCTTTATCACCAGTTTTCGGAGAAGCTTCAGAATAAGCTTTATCTAATTTGTTTTCTTCAGAATCATTATAACTATCATCAAGATTATTGTTTGAAGATGGATTAGTTATATCATTAGAATTGTTAGAATTATTATGCTTATTATCATAATGATTTTCCTCATTTTTATCTGTCTTTTCCTTTAATTCAACAGTTCCATCAGGATGTATTATTGCCCCATCTTCAGGAACAATTACAGTTCCATCAGGCAGTATTATTTCTGAATCAGGTGGAACAATTATGTTTCCTTCATCGTCAATGCTTGGTTTCTCTCCATCAGGACTTGGTTTAATCTCAATATCATCAGGTGTTACAATGCTACCATCAGGATAAACTTTATTACCATCTTTATCTATATAATAGTCATTTTGTCCTCCTTGATTGCCATTATCATCAATATCTGGGAGCTTATCACCATTATTATCCTCATCAGGTTGCTCAGGTTGCTCAGGTCTATCAGGGATGTTATTATTATGTTCATTGTCATTGTCGTTGTCTCCCCAATCAGGTCCAGGGTCAGGTAATTGACCATCATCATTATTCCATCCCCCCTCTCTAACAAGAACAGCAGCAGAACGTATTGACGTACGATTATCGCTGTTAGTGACCTTATAGCTTACTGAGTAAACACCTTCTTTTATTGTGTTTACTGTTCCACTTGATTTTACTTTATTAGTTAGATAACCATCAACTTCATCATAAGCATATAATAATCCACTTTTTATGTTAAAATCATCTCCAACAGAAAGATATACATCTCTTACCTCTAATTGAGGCCAACGAGCATTTTCCCAATCTCCAATATCTTCATTGTTTTCAGGTATATCTTCTCCTTTTTCTAAAACATGTACAATTCTAGAGAATCTAATTCTATTATCATCAGTATCGCTTACTGAATATGTTATTAAGTAAGAACCAACTACATTGTTATCCAAATCTGTTTCATAAGTTATTTTATCAGTCAAATCTCCATCTTCGGTGTCTATTACTTTTACACCACGTCTTATTCTATCATCACCATAGTCATCTCCAACTGTTATATATTCTTCATCCCATAGTGTGGCTTCTGGTTTTCCGTTAGCTTTATCAGGTTTTTCAGGAAGAGAGCTCTTATAATCTTGAACAATAACTTTGCAATTCTTTGAAGATGTTTGACCTTTAAAATCTGTAACACTATATTTTAAATCATATTCTCCTACTTCAAATCTGTTAACATACCCTTCAACTTTTATATATTCTGTTAAGTCTTCCCCTCGAAAATCTTTTGCTGTAATACCATCTAAAACGTTAAAATTATCTCCAACATTTATTATTCTTGTGCCAATCTCATCTAGAACAGGTACACCATATGCACTTATAACAGGAGGGGTTAAGATTTCTTCTTCAGAATCTACTTTACCTATTTGATAGTGAATTACATCTCCCTCATTTCCAAATGAATCTATTGGCATAAAATGTATATATTTATTTCCTTTGTGTTCAAAAATAATTTGATTAGGAGATAATGATGTAGTTAACATACCTGTTTTTAATGTATCTTCTCTTTTATTACTTAGCTTATACTTATATGCTTTCACATCGCCAACTATATGTCCTTCAGTACCCCACTCATGACCTTCTTCTGTTGTCATATCTCTTATTATTAAATTGTTATCCTTAAGTCTGGTCCTAACTTGGTATTTTTCAGAGTCGCCTACTTCTGCTGGATTAATATCTAATGTTATTTCATCTTCAAGTTCTTTTGTGTCCATGTCACTTCCATGAACAGTTTTAACTTCTGGACCAAACACATCTTTTGCATTTTCATCAACGAAGCTTAAATCTTCAGTGTAACCAATTGTTTTATAAACATTTAATTTTTTATCAAGTTTTCTTACTTCATAAAATACTTTATCTCCAAGTTTATTTTCATCCCAGCTAACAACTAAGTTATTTTCATCTAAATTTGCTTCTACTTTGATTTCCATATCACCATAAACAACTACTTTTCTCTTTACATCTCTTATATTACCTTGTGAATCTTCTACATGATAATTTAACTCATATTCTCCATTTATATTTGTATCTACATTTCCACTAACTTCTATTTTACTTGTCAAATCTCCATCTTCAGTATCATATGCTGAAATATTATCAAGTGAGTCAAAGTAACTTCCCTCTTTTACTCTAGCTGTATAAACATTTTTTATTACTGGTATATGGTTAGTATCATATTTACCACCTATTAAATGATGATATGTTTTACTTACATTTCCATTTCTATCAACTGCTCTAACATGTAAGAACTTAAATTTGCTACTCGAAATATCTATATCTTCTACTTTTTTAGCATTTACAAAGTTAGCAGCTTCAGTATCTTCTTTACCATCAACAACATAATTAAATCCAGCTAATCCAGATTCCACAGAGCCATTTCTAACTTTAGATGAGTTAATAACATTTCCATTTTTGTCGATAGCTTCTATAAAATATCTATAAGTAGAAGATAAATCTCTTGCAACTAACTTTAACTTTGTGCCAGTATTAGTTGTCTTTTCAGGAATAGAAGCAAGTCTAGAGTTTTTAACTTCTTCAGCTTCAGAGACTTCGTTTAGGTATGTTATAACTGGAGAACTAACATCTTTAGCTTCAGTATCAATAAATTCTGTATTATTAAAAACACCTTTTTCTTTAAAATCAAATCCATTAACATCTGTTCTATATACTATATACTTATCAGCATTTTCTACTTTATCCCAAGATATCGACAATTTATCTTGTGATTCTTCTATGTCGAGCTTTATATTACCAGGAACATGTATTTTTACTATTTCCTCAGTTTTCAACCCTTTTGAATCTTGTACACTATACTTTAATTCATAAACTCCTTGTACTTGGTTATTAATATTCCCTTGTACAGTTATCTTTGATGTTATATCTCCATCCTCCATATCATATGCTGACACATTTTTTAATTTATCAAATATTTCACCTATTTCTATGACTTGATTTAGGCCAGGTACAGTTAAACTTGGTGCATTATTATGAGAATCATCTGAAAGCTTTATGTGTTTTGTTTTTGTTCGATTATCCGCATTATCAATAGCTACTATATGTAGATAATCATCTTCACTTACACCTTTAAACTCAAAATTACCATCAGTATTATTTACATCACTTGAAACTTCTGTGTTTGGATTTTTATCAAGAATGTAACTGTAACCTTTTAAACCTGTTTTTATTGACGTTCTCACCATATTAGAATGAGCTATTTCATAATCATCTAAATCATATGCTTTAACAGAGTATTCATATTCACTTTCCAAATCATCACAGTCAAACTGTAATTTAGCAGACATCTCTTTATTTAATACAAAAGAGAAAAACATATTTGGGGCATCTAAATCTTGTCCACTTAAATCTTTCAACTTGTTACCTGAAACTTTTATATATTTAGATTTACTATCACCTATTTTTTTTCTTTCTATTACATAATAAGAAGCTTCATTATATTTATTCCAAGATAAATCAATATAATTTTCTTTGTCATTAGCATTTGCACTTATTACAAGGTCTTTATTAGAAACTATATTTTCTACATAAACACTATCTTCATATTTATATGAACCACCAACATTTTCATTTTTTTCATTTTCAAATTCAACGACAAAACCTTCAATGTCAGTCCAAATTGGGTTAGGTGAATTACTTGTATCATTCCACAATCCGTTACTATTTTTAATTGATACTAAATAATCTTCACCATCTACATCAAAATTATTTGGTTCACCTGGAGCCCAGTTTGTCCACTTAAATATCTCTCCTTTTACATTCCTCCATTCTCCTTCTACTACCTCATCTGTACCATCTAACCAAACCGTTTTTGAAGTTAAACTATTAAATATATCCAAATCATTTTGTGACGAAATAGTAGCTAAATGTCCTTTCAAACCTTTATACTCCATATTTTCTGCTTCTTTTTTTGCATTTTTCCATGTAATTCTTTTCGCTTCTACAAATTGATAATAGCTCCCATTTTCTGGATTATATACTATATCATCAACATTATTATTTTGTAGTCTTACATTAAATTTAAAGCTTGTGCTATTATCATGTTCAATTTTTACAGACTTAATTAAATTTTCTATTTCTTTAGTAGTGTATTTATCTGTTAATATTACTTGTTGTCCTTTTACAGACTTCTCTATACCTTTATCATTGTATTTAATAACGATACTATCATTAAATCCTTCACTTATATACAGTTTAATTCCATTTATAAGCTCCTCGCTATTATTAGTAACTCTTGCATTTGGAAAAGTAGTTAAAAACCTTTTTATATTTGGTTCACCCAAATCAATACTTAGATAATCAAAACTTTCTTTTATAGTTATATATTTTGTAGCTCTACTCTCTTGACCTTTAGTATCTGCTACAAAGTATTCTAAAGTCCATTTACCTAAGGTATTTGTATCAATGTTGTCTACTATAGCTCCACTTGGATTCTTTATCACTGTATTAATATCTTTTGTTAAATCACCATCATAATCGTCTATTGCACTAACATTTTCCATTATATTAAATTTACTTCCTTTTGATATAGATGTATTTCCACCTACATTCAAAATAGGAGCATAATCTGTAAATATTCCTAGAATTGGTAATGTTAATACCTTGCTTTTATTTCCAACTTTGTCTACTGATATAATATGCACATATGAGTTACTTGCTAATTCTTTAGCACTTATAAAACCATCTTTACTATTAATACTATTACCTAAAGAAGCTGATGGAATATTGTTATTACTTACCTCATAACTATATCCAGCAAACCCTGCCTTTATTTGTAGAGTCTTTTTATTTGAAGTATTCGTTATATCTCCAAACTCAGATATAGCATCAATATAATATTCATATTCGCTACTAATATCAGTTGAATCAAAAGATATTCCCTGTTTTATACCAGAATCATATACTTTATATAATGGAGTTGTTGGTGCATCAACATCTTTTGCATCAGGAACCTCTAATTGGCTTTCAGTTAATTTTACTTTTTCCTCTTTATTTAAAGAAATCGGTTTAAATTCCTTTTCTCCTTTTTTCTTTTGATATGCAATATAGTAATCTAAATATTTATCTTTAACATCATCCCAATTAAGAAAAACCTGATTTTGTATAATCTCTGTATTTAAAGTAATGTCTTGTTTAGTTTGAAATGGTTCAATATTTATTATACTTTCATACTCAAATAAGTTAACAGTATCAGGAGAAGGTAATTTTTCATTTTCTTCACCAAATTCAACTATAAAGCCTTTAGGATTGCTATTTTCAGTTGAATCATTTGTCCACACAGAATCTTTAGTTAATATATTTTTATACTCTTCATCTATTGTAGCTAAAGTACCATGATGACCTAACATTTCTTGTTTTTTAGCTGCCAGCTTAGCTTCTTCTAATGTTAAACCTGAATTCTCTACCAATTTATAATAATGATTATTTTTGTAGTTATATATTATTTTTTCAGCATTGTTGCTATCTAAAACTATATTAAACTTAAATTTTGTGCTATTGTCAGTATCAATTTTTACAGACTTAATCAACTCTTCAGCTTCTTTTATTGTAAACTTACCTTGTATATCTAAACTTCTATCTGTCGTGATATTTTCCACTCCGTTTAACTCATAGTGTGTTTTCATAGAGCTATTAAATTCATCGCTAAAATATATCTTTATACTATCTATTTCTTTTGAAGAGTCATTAGTAATAATCTTAGCATTAGGAAATTTAACAAAAGTGCTTGTTACCAGGATTTCTCCTGCATCAAGTTTAAATGGTATATCTTTTATAATATTAATTGTTCTTAGATACTCTGTAATTTGTTTTTTGGAATCTTCAACACTATATTTTATAGTCCATTTACCTAGAATTTCTGTATTAATATTCTCCACTATAGTTCCAGCAGGACCTGTTATTTCTGTAGTAATTTTACTAGTTAAATCTCCATCTATTTCATCAGATGCATTTACTCCTTCTAAAATATTAATATTACTATTTTGTTTCAATGATATGTCACCAGGTACAGTTAAAATTGGAGCTTCATCTATAAATAATTTTAGGATTGGAATAGTTTTAACTTCACTTATGTTTCCAAAGTTATCTATAGCAGCTACATGCAAATAATTTTTATCAACTAATTCTCTAAATGATATAAATCCATTTGTACTATTTGTATTTAAAGAGCTTGGAGCAGAGCTGTCACTTACTTCATAAGAAAATTCTTTAAAATCGCTTTGAACAAATATCTTTTCTATATTAGATGTTCCTATTCTGTCACCATTTTCATCTATTGCATTAACGTAATAAGAGTATTCAGTTCCAAAGTCTTCTGTTTTTAACTGTATTCCCTTTTTTAAACCCTCTTTATGAACTTCAAAATCAGGAATATTTGGTGCTTTTGAATCGGTTATTTCATAATCATCTGTTTCATTAACATCTGCTGTAACACTCTTAGATAAAGTCCAATTTTTATCATCTTTTTTCTTAACATAAATGTTGTATGCATATGCTTCTAAATCACTACTCCACTTTAAATTTGCTTTTTCTAAGTTATCTGCTAAAGAAACTTTTAATTTTACATCAGGTTTAATTTTAATATTGCTAGAAACCTTATCTAGAAAACCGATTTTTCTTACATTTGCGCTTCCCCATCCATTTGCAACTGAATAAGTTATTGAAATTTTATCATAATAATCTCTTTGTATATCAAT
This sequence comes from Clostridioides sp. ZZV15-6597, assembly GCF_020657815.1. Lineage (NCBI taxonomy): Bacteria > Bacillati > Bacillota > Clostridia > Peptostreptococcales > Peptostreptococcaceae > Clostridioides > Clostridioides sp. ZZV15-6597. The sequence continues at coordinate 6,940 of NZ_JAGWCT010000123.1, forward strand.
TTCTCTAGTAGATAAAGGGTCGTACCCTGATGGTATAAAGCTTCCAACATCTTTCCATATACCATTTTTCAGCCCCTTAATATTAAATTTATTGTCTACGCCACTAGTTTTTGTTAGGCTTACAGCACCAACTCTCAAAGGAGAATTAAATGTTATTGTAGCAGTACTTCCACTATTTCCACAATACCAACCTTTTCCATTTAGGGCTTCTGGTTTATCAGATGTTGTTCTAATTGGAATGTATTCATTTTCTGATAAGGTAACATTTAAATTATATTCTAGATTACTATCACATCTAATTTTTAATGTCTTTAGTACTTCATCTAACTCACCCTGATTAGAAACCTGTATAGATAAATTATTTTGCTTTTTAGTATATTCAGTATCATTCAATTTATATTTTATCTCTATATCATTACTGAAACCTTTATCAAAGCTTAGGTTTAGACTACCTGCTCTATATAATGAACCTTTTGCATCTGGGAATATTACATTTCCATTTCCATCATTCTCATATTCTCCTAAAATCAATTCTAGATTACCTTGAGCTTGAGGTATGTTATAATTTTTTGTTATTGCAATTGGCTTACCTAATAGAGTAATAGAAAATTCACAACCTTCATATTCATTGTAATTTATAGTAAAACTCTTCAAAAATTCCTCTAAAGTATATTGAGTTAAATTTTCAATTGTTATTTCTTTTCCTTTTTTTGTTGCTTTATTGCCATTTAAAGTATATTCAATACCTATATCTGTTTTTGATGAAATACTAAAATCAGCTTTATCCTGAACTCTTCCAATTGAATTTTTAAAGGTTATTTCTCCATCTGAATATTCCATTTCTCCCATATCTAATTTGTCATCAGCTATTATCTCTATATCACTTTTTATCTTTTCATCATTTTTTAGATTAAGAGAAAAAGATACTTTTAAATTAGATGTATTGTTATGATTTATTTTCAAACTATTCAATACAGCTTTTAGTTCTTCATTATTAGATATTGGTATAGATATTTTACTTTCTTTTAAATTTTTATCAACATTATTTAAAGTATATGATGTATACAAATCTTTATTATAACCTTCTATGAACTCTATATCTAATGTAGATTCATTACCTATATTACCAGTTGCATTAGGAAAAGTTATATTTCCATGACCATCGCTAATATATTCATTTATATCTAATCTAGATTCGTCTATATCTATTTTTGTAGTACCTATTTTTTCTTCAGTAATTAAAAATTCGAGATTTGCAATGTGTGACCAAGCTGAACCATAAGAATATAACTTTAACTCCTTATAATAGCCTTCTGTTAAGTCTACTTGTTGCATAGTTGTATTACTAGTAGTATCAGCAATAGTAGTCCATTTATCTTCAAATGTTTTAGCCCTTACACGTAAATTATTTGTAGAATAAAATTTCATAGCAGATAACTGAACATCATCTATTCCTAATATACGAATTGAATCATTATACCCACCAGAGTTCCAAGAACTTCCACTGCCAGCAAAAGCCATTTGTGGTGTATTTAGTCCATATGAGTTCCCAGTCGCAACTGCACTATCTGGAACTCCCCAAAAAGATTTTTTATTTTCCAATAAACTTATCTCTAATGAACATCCATTTAATTTGCTAAAAGTAATTTCTAAGCTTTTTAAGACTTCTTCTAATTCTTCTTGTGTATTTATATATATATCTAGATTTTGATTACTATTTACTATTTCTTTTCCATTTAAATTATATTTTATAGACGTATTTTGTTTATCTAAGTTATTAAATTTGAAGCTTAATTTGCAACTTGTAAATATATTTCCATTTGCGTTAGGAAAAGTAATTTTATTATTTGTTATTTCATATTTCCCCATGTTTAACTCATTGTCATTTTTAATTATGTCAAGTTTAATATCTTTATTAATATCACTATATCTTAGATACAAATTTCGCATATCAAGAGTAGAATTACTAGTAAATTTTATTTCATCGTAGTAACCTGATATTACATCTACCATTTCTAATTCATTAGTATTATGTGTGCCAATATTTATCCACTTACCATTTTTAAGACCCATAATGTTTACTACAGAATTACCATTTAGAAAGGCGATTCCACTTAAGTAAATGTTTTTTGTATTTTTTAATGTTAATGAGTTGTTTGTACTACTTATAAAAAAGCTTTCACTATTGGCAAATACATTTTTTGCTGTATGTACAGTATCATATGCACTACCTTCTGCTAAAACTTCACTAGGGACATCTTCTTTAAAACTAACATCATCTGGTAATAATGTTAGTTTCACACTATTTTCTAAATTATTGCCATTATATATTTTTAAACTTTTTAATACTTCATTTAACTCAGATTCGGTTAAAGTATCAATTGTTGTGTCTCCAGTTATCTCTGTTAAATTATTGTTTTTAATGTAAGTTATTTTATTTTTACTATTACTATCTTTAAAATTTATCAATAATCTAGAATTATTTCCTCTTGCAGTAACATCTTTAAAAGAAATACTACCATCATTATTTAAAATAGTCTCTTCTAGATTTAACTCGTATTCTGAGCTATTATAGTCTATTGTTTCTTCCACACTTCCATTGTTAAACTCAAGCTCATTTATAGTACATGAATCTATGCCAGAGTATTTTTGCTTAATAGCAATTCCATCATATTCACCTGCTATTACATCTATTTTTTGCTTACCTTTAATTACATCTGAATGTGTTGTATTATCTCCTATTGGTATCCAAGTGTTATTTTTCAAACCTTCTATTGTGAAATTTTTATTAGCTTTTATAAGTATATTTTCTATATATGTTTTGTTTTCAAATAGTACAGTAAAAGCACTATCGTTCGAATTTATTGCACCATAAAAAGTGTTAATATCTCCATCGAAAGCTCGTTCTGGTTTATATAAACGAGAAGGTTTCCCTTCAACACTTTTATAAGGAACTAAACCTCCAAGTCTTACAGAAAATTTTAATTTTTTATTATCTTTAGTATCTATTTTTAAGCTTTTTAGTACTTCTTCTAAATCTTCTTGAGTATTTACAAGTATTTTTATGTTTTTCTCAGTTAAACTTTTTTGTTCAGAGTTTATTGTATAAGTAACTGTTATATCACTATAAGTATTTCTATAAAAGTTTAAACTTAAATAAGTTGCTTCTTTAATTTTACCTTGTGCATCTGGAAAACTTAGAACTCCATTATTATCTATAAAACCACCCATATTTAACTCATTGTCATTTTTGATTTCATTTCTTGTGTTCTTTTTTTCATCATTGTTACTTTGTGTTAATTTATTAATAAGTTCATCTTTATACCCTTTCAACAGTTCATCAGCTATAACATTTATAGGCGTATTTGAACTTATTATTGAAGCAGCTATTAATATAGATATTATTTTTTTGTTTACCATAAAAAGCATCCTCCTCTTCTTTTTACTTATGCTTATTTTTTATTTCATATAATATATAAATGTTTTTTATATTAATTTACTTATCTAACGCTTTATATAAATAAAATATATCTTTTGTTATTTATAAAAATATATCTTTTATATTTATCTTATATATATGGTAAGATTTAAAGCTTTGATGTTTTATTCAAAATTTATGTAGAAAATACATTAAAAAATAAGTAAATATAGTTAAAAAATAAACCTAAAAATACAAAAATTTTTTATTATGAATACATCCTAAAAGTTTTGATTAATTTAAAGTTTGAATTGTAAAAATTATTTTATAGCTCGACTTGTTAAAAAAAACGCAAATAATTAGTAATATATTTTTTAGAATTTAAAACTGATAATTATTTAAATGATTTATTTCTTTAACAGCTAAAATAATTTTGAGTGGTTTATCCATTCTATTTATGATTAAATAAAGCAGATGAAATACAAATTTATATAACATTGGCGAAGTTTTTGGGTACATTAATATAAAGATAATTTTCAAAGATATTTTATAGTTAATAG
>NZ_JAGWCT010000124.1:0-10902 GCF_020657815.1 Clostridioides sp. ZZV15-6597
GTACCACCAGATGCAGAAACAAAAGTTACATTAGTATTTACAGTAGAGCATACATCAAGTGGAAAAACAGCAGATACAAAATCAATAGAGGTAACAGTACCTGTTAAAACAACAGTAACAACTGTATCCTCTTTATTAGGTAGAATAGCAGTAAATCTTTTTAATTTCAATAAATAAAACTAGTATGTAAAATGGGCTGTAAGTAGATTTGTATAAAAACAAATTTACCTACAGCTCTTTTGGTATACTAAAGTAGCAAATTTTGAATAATATTCATATGAAAAATTTAAAAACTATACCTTTAAAACTTCACATAATATTCATATGAATTCTCTATTAAATTCACACACAAGAGTTATTATATAAACATAGAAGATAGTAAAACTAGCTTAAAAACATAATATAATACCCTATACAAAATAGTGGCAACTCTCCCTCACATCCTCAATTGTTGCCACTATTTTAATTTTTTTGTAAAAACACAACAACAAAAAACCCCACCATACAGTGGAGCTTTCCATAATTTTCAACTTTCATTCAATCTCTTAACTTTTATCTAAGCACTAAGCCTTAAAACAAACAGAATTTCTGCCTTCAAGCTCTCTATTTATCTTAGCGACCTTAATCTTAATCTTGTCCTTCAAAGGAATACACCCTATATTGCTTTCACTTCTCACATTAACACTTCCAACAAACTTACCAGAATCATTATAATACTTTGCAACACCAACAATATCTCCCTTATTGATAGGATAACTCATACTCTTAAACACTATCTTAGGATTGATATTCTCATTATCTGAAACAACACCATATAAATCTTTATCTACCTTAACTTTTATCTTAAAATCATCAATACCATCAACACAAGGAGTTTCTATAGTATCCCCCTTATGAGCTATTTTTTTAGAATGGAAATTGTCTTTACCATACTTCAATAAGCTAGCAGAAGAAGAAATTCTATTCTTCTTATTACCATCACCAAGTACAACACCTATTAATCTATGATTTCTTTCATTTTTAGCATCTTTAGGTACCATCATAGAAAATGCAAAACAATATCCAGCATTATCTGTATAACCTGTCTTTATTCCATCAACACCAGGAACTGAAACAAGTAGAGGATTTGTATTGTAGTGTGTAAAATCTTTTTTAGTATCATTATAAACTTGCATAGTAGTTATTCTAGTAACCTGACTTTCATAATGGTCATACATATACTTTCCAAGAGTAACTATATCATGAGCTGTTGATATGTTCTCGATAGGAGGCTCTTTACGTTCTGGGTCAGTATATCTAGGAAGACCATTTGGATTAAAATAATACGTATCATGCATTCCTATTTCTTCAGCTTTCTTATTCATCATATCTACAAAATTCTTTTCATCTTTACCAATGTATTTCGCTATGGCCATAGCAGCATCATTTCCAGAAACAAGCATAAGACCTTGCATAAGCTCCCCTAGAGGTATTTCATCGCCATCTTTAAGCTTACAAGTAGAACCTCCAACAGAGGCTGTAGACTTGTCTATTTTTACTATATCAGTTTCTTTAACTTGATTCTTATCTACTGCCTCTATTGCAAGTAAAAATGTCATCATCTTACTTAAGCTAGCTAGAGGCATTTTTTCGTCGCTATTTTTTTCAAATAATATTCTTCTAGTATCTTGGTCTATAAGCAATGCTGCCCTTGAAGAATTTGGGACTGGTGGATTATCTGCAAATGAGAATCCAGGTGTTATAAATGTAAAAATTAATGCAAGTATTGCTAAAAGTTTTATTTTTCTTTTCAAAATTTCATCCTCCATTTCATATACTAATTATGTGCGCAAGATAGGAACTATAGGCTCTATTTATTTAGATATTCATTAATCATATCTATTATATAAGCAATTTCCTCATCTGGTATCGAAATATTAAAGTAAGCTTCAGTTGTTTTAAACGCTTCTCGTATTAATTCATATAATTTATAATTTTTACCAATTAACTCAGTAATGTTATTATATGGAAAAGTTGTATTTTTAAAACATCTTTCTATCATAAAAGAGCAGTGTAGTATATATCCAAGTTTAAATTTACTCTTAAGGTCTTCGTCTATTAATTCTATTATTGAAAATAATGATGAATTAACATAGTTGAATAATTTAACTGAGTCCAATAATTCTAAGTTCTGAGACATGAAGTTTATTATTAAGCTGTTATATGATAGATTTGTTTCCTTTATATTAGTGATAATATTGGTGTTGAATGTACCTTCTATTATCTTGTTTAACATATCAAGGCCATATCCATTTAGAAGTTCTTCTATGTGTATAAATGGAGTGTTAGCAACATTAAAGTCTACACTACCAACAACTGCTAAAATTTTAGTATTACTAAATTTATTCCTATAAATTTTAAAACTCTCTATATTATGAGGAACTAAGTTAATATTGTACTTATTGATATTTTTTAGCGAAGAATTTATAAAGTCTGCAACTTTCATAGCTGAACCATAACCTGTTATACAAGTAGTTATTATAGCATAATCTCTCGATTTTTCAGGATAATTTATTTCTGATGAGTCAATTGCAGCTCGTCCAATATATGGATTTAAAGAACTTAAAGAGTTAGCTAACTCATCTAAGGTCATTTCTGGTAGAGTACTTTTTCTTACTGCTTCCAAAACTATTGGAGTAGACACCATTTCAATAGAGCGTGTTTTAATCTTTGTTTTTTCTGAAATAAGTTCTCCAAAAGCTATAAGAGAGCCCATGTCTGTTAAAAGGAGTACCCCCTTACCTTCATCACATTCTTTTACCAATTCTATAGCTTTGTCAAGTATAGTACTTACTTTCACATCCAAAGGCATATCAATTGCATTACAATGGTTTGTACCAAGTAGTGAATTGGCTACATCACACATACTGCTAGCTGTTGAATTTCCATGAGCAAGTATTATAACTCCAATACTTTCAGAGTGATTATTAGGTTCAAGGTATGTACTATTTAGAAACATAGATATAAATTTCACTTCATCTTTAGGTAAAGATATCTGTAGGTCGTTTTCAATTATACTTAAAACTATTTTAGCTATATTTAAATCTTTCTCTAAGAAAATTTTATCATTATATAGATTGTACTTAGGATTATATGTATCCTGGTTTATATTTTCTATAAGAGCACTTATATGCATTGAAAGAGCAACATAAGTTTGTTTTGTATATTTATTTCGAGAGATTTTTTCAGCCTCTTTTAAAGAGTGTTCAACAGCATAGTAAATCTTTGGGTTGATTACTTTAAAAATCTCATTACTTGTATAATCAGAATGAGTTACTGAGGATACTGAAAGTAATTTTGTAGAGTATTTCTCCATGTAATTTATAAACATACTCCTTATATCATTTTCTAGATAAGGAATCTCTGTAGAGTATCTAAATCCATCGTTTGATGTATCTATATTGTATTTAGATAGTTCTTTTGTATATTCAACCTCTAAGTTGTTACCATTGAATTCATAAAAAAGCATATAATCAAGTTCTGATAATTTATTTAAATTACTACGATTTTCATTCAACTTTAAAAGACCAGTGTAAATATAGTCAGGAACAAGAGATAAGTCTATTTCTATGTTGTCTTTTAGTTCAGTCTTATAATTTAAAAATGCTCTTGCACTCATAAGTTGTATATCAGACTTAAGTTGACCTATATTACCAAAACAATCATAAAGTAGTAATGATTTAATTACGTCTTTATGAACTCTTATAGTTGCATTAGTATATTTAGATTCTACAATAAAGAAATATTTAATGAGAGATAATCTTTCTTTTAAGGACCTATCCTGTAAAGCAGGTAGGTTAATTGTAACAGGAATTCTTCTTAGAAAAGTTCCAAGTAAGGAAGACTGTATGTCTTCTGTTGTAGCACACACAATAAAGACTGTAGCTCTATGTACGACATCAGATTCTCCTAATCGTCTGTATATACCTTTATCCATCAAAAGAAAAAGCATCTCTTGACCTTCTGGGGGTAATCTGTGTATTTCATCCAAAAACAATATACCACCATTAGCCTGTGCAACTATCCCAAATTTATCTTTATTAGCACCAGTAAAAGAACCTTTAACATAACCAAATAAATTACTAAGAAGTAAGTTAGCATTTTCTGCATATTCAGCACAGTTAAATACTACAAATTTACTTTCAGAAGAAAATACTTTGCTTTCTATAGCATATTTGTACATTGTTTCAGCAAAGGTACTCTTTCCAACACCAGTAGGCCCTATAAGTAATGTATTAAGACCTTTTGGAGGGTAAAGTATGGCAGATTTAGCTTTTTCTATAGCTAATTTAAGGCTAGAATCATGTCCAAGTAATGTTGAGAAGACATCTTCTGAATCATTTTTAGTTGATTTAAATAGTTCATTACAATTGCTTATAGAATATTCCGAGCTATTTAAGGTACGACCAATCAAATTTTCAATAATACCAGCATGTAAAAATAAAATAGGTTTACCAGATATTTTTACAACTTTCTTTTCATTGTATAGATTATTTAATTCTTTACTAGTATTACTTCTATCAAGAGATGAATTGTTAGCAACTTCAAGAGTAGTAAATCCTGTTTTCTCTGATTGTAGGTCTTTTAAAGTTATATCATTACATAACTTATGTAGTGATAATAAAACCTTATCTTTTCTTAACATATAGTACCCCCTTTCTTTATATTTAAGTTATATTAAATATATTATAATATATATTTAATATTAAAATAAGGTTTATAGTGGATATTTTGTATTTTACTTTTTAATATGTTGTTTTGTGTAGTAGTTGGTGTTAAAATAATAGTTGCATTATATGAGATATGGATTTTTATGGATTTACATAAGGTATTATGTTGTTATATTAGATAAGTATAAATTTTGTAATGTATGTAGCACTTTTATCTAATGTTCATATAAATATATAAAAACTAATTACTTAAATATATATAAATTAATTATTAGGTTATGAGAAATTTAAAAGTGTACAGATTTAAAATTATAGTTATTGTAAATCGTCAATTGTAGTAGGTTTTAGAGTATTTAATGAAGAATTGGTAAAATGAAGAGTAAGTGGAGAGGGAATTTTTTATTGAAACAAAAATAATGAAAAGAAAAATAAGCTTGTAAAATTTAAAGAGGTTGTATATCAATGGTTGAAAGTGTCTATGAAATATTAATTCAGCCATTTTATGGTGTAAATAACTTTATAATTTATTTTTGACAAGCATAAAAAACAAATTTTTTCATAAAATCTAAATATTGGATATTAATTATTTAAAATAGTTTTAAATAATTAATATATTGTAATAAAATATGAATAATATTATAAAAGAATGGGAGATATGTTTTGTGGATATAGATAGAATTTTAAACTTTTCCTCAAATGCAGGTAAAGCTATGTTGCAAAGTGGAGGAGAAACTTATAGAGTTGAAGAAACGATAAGTAGAATATGCCAATCTTTTGGTATAGAGCATGTAGATGTATTTGCAACTCCAACGGCTGTAATGGCATCTGTTTTTGTAGATGGAAAACTACATTCAGCAATTAAAAGAATAAGTTCAAGAAGGGTAGACCTAAACTTAGTTCATGAAGTTAACTCATTATCAAGAGCAATCAGTATAAATAATTTAGATATTGAGTTATGTGAGAGGATTTTAGATGAGATAAGTGAAGATAATTATTATTCAGATATAGTAACAATAATTTTTGCAGGTATTGCAGCATCAACTTTTTCTATATTATTTGGAGGAGATTTAAAAGAATTTATAACTGCGTTTATGGTGGGAATAATGACTAAATTTGTTATTATGTACCTAAATAAGTCCTCACTAAACGATTTTTTTGTAAATGCGATAGGAGCAGTTGTTATAGCTTTTTGTTCTATTGTGATTCTAAAACTTGGATTTATAAAGACTATGGACCATTTAATAGCAGGAGCAATAATGCTTTTGGTTCCAGGACTTGCTTTAACTAATGCGTTAAGAGACTTGTTAGATGGTCAATTGATATCTGGTCTTGCAAAGTTGGCAGAAGTATTTTTTGTAGGTGTATCCATAGCAGTAGGAATGTTTTTGGTACTAGGATTATACTTCAAGTTAGGGGGTATATAAATGAAATTGTTTATAGAAGTAGTAGCAGCTTTTTTTACAGCCTTAAGTTTTGGAGTCTTATTTAATATGAAGGGAAAAAACTTGATAATATCAGGTGTAGGTGGAAGTATAGCTTGGTTTTCGTATAAGTTTTGTTTGAATATGGGTGTATCAGTAAACCTGTGTTTTTTTATAGCTACAGTATGTTTTGCAATATACTGTGAATTATGTGCTAGGATTTATATGACTCCATCGACAACCTTAAGTGTTTGTTGTCTCATAATCTTAGTACCAGGTTATGGAATATATAACACTATGTATTCTGTTTTAACTAATGATTATATTAAGGCAGTAGAGTATGGGGTAAGTACATTATCTTGTGCAGGTTCGATTGCATTGGGGTTAGTATTTATAACTACAGTATTTAGAAGAGTTAATCTGTATGGAATAGTTTCGAAGATAAAAGATAATGAAAAATATAAGAAGAGCATAAATAAAATTAAACCACAGAAATAGAAAAAATTGACTTTTATACCAAAGGATGATAATATAATAACATAAAATAGAATAAGAATATCTTTTATTAAATTAGATATTCTTATTGTTATAATATCAGTCACGGTTTTTTATTTCAACAAACCGACAACTTGAATCACAGATGTAAGTTTTAGAACTTGTTTTGTATTAACAAATTTGTATTAATGTAGAAACATTAATTCTAAATTAAAAAGGGGGAAAATCAAAATGGAGAAGCTGTCAGATAAGAGGAGAGTCAAGGCAGTAAGTATGGAAACTTTCGTATTTATTGTACTTTTGGCGGTAGGATTTGGCTATGTAGGCAGTATCATGGGTGCAGGAATGATGTTCAAAGTAATAATGAGCACGGCACATGCACTTTTACTAGATACAGTATTTTTGATAATGGCAATGGCAGTCCTTGCAGGTGCACTTAGTGCATTACTTTCAGAATTTGGAGTAATATCTTTAGTAAATAAGATATTTAAGGGCCTTATGAGACCTATATGGGGGTTACCTGGTGCTAGTATAGCAGGAGTAGTGGCAACTTATTTATCTGATAACCCAGCTATTATACCATTCGCTAAAGACAAAACATTTACACAATACTTTAAAAAATACCAAGTGCCTGCTTTATGTAACTTAGGAACAGCTTTTGGTATGGGACTTATTGTAACAACTTTCATGATAGCTCAAGGTAAAGAATATGTATTACCAGCTATAATTGGTAATGTTGGAGCAATAATAGGTAGTATTATTAGTGTTAGAATTATGTTGACTTTTACTAAAAAGTATTATAATTATGACCCTAAAAGTGATAATGACAAACAAGCAAGTGTAAACAGTGCAAAGATTGAAGAGTTTAGAGAAATAAGAGATGGTAATGTATTCCAAAGAACATTGGATGCTATACTTGAAGGTGGTAAGCTAGGTGTTGAAATGGGTATGGCTATAATACCAGGAGTTTTAGTAGTTTGTACATTAGTTATGTTATTAACTTTTGGACCATCTACAGACCCTGCTACAGGTCAAGCTGTTTACACAGGAGCTGCATATGAAGGTATAAAATTATTACCTGCTATTGGTGACAAAATCAGTTTTATAATAGAACCATTATTTGGATTTACTTCACCAGAAGCAATAGCATTCCCTGTAACTGCATTAGGTGCTGTTGGAGCAGCAATATCTCTAGTACCAGAATTCATAAAATCAGGTGCTATAACTCCTAATGATATAGCAGTATTTACAGCAATGGGTATGTGTTGGAGTGGATATTTAAGTACACACATTGGTATGATGGATGCTTTAGATGCAAGACCATTAGCTGGTAAAGCGATTCTTTCGCATACAATAGGTGGTTTATGTGCAGGTGTATGTGCCCACTTTATATTTATGCTTGTCGGATAGGAATGTTTTAAAAATCAAATATTAAGATATTATAATTTATTAGATTGAATTGAACTAACAATTTAAATATGTAAAAATTAAATTAGTGATTTAAATATATAAAGGTGCTGTTTTGAAATAGAGATTTATTTTCATTTTAAGACAGCACCTTTTAGTAATTTGAAGGTATTAATTAAATGTATTGATTGAATTTATTATGATAAAATTGTATTATATACATTAGAGTCAATTTAAACAGTAACAATAAGGAGGAATTGTAGTAAATGAAAAAAGAACGACTACATCATGAGGACTTAAAAGAGTATGATTATGATGAAGATGACTATCTCAGTAAGAAAATAATTATTAAGGACTTTATAAAAACTATATTGGTTATGATAATTGCTACTGGAATATCAGTAGCTTTTAAAAAAGTAGGTTTTAATGAATCTAATATTATTTTAGTGTATATATTAGGTGTATTATTTGCTACAAGTATAACACATGGGTATTTTTTTGGAATACTTTCTTCAGTAATAGGAGTGCTATCATTTAATTTTTTCTTTACACACCCATTATATACTTTTATAGCTTATAGAAAAGATTATCCAATGACCTTTTGTATTATGCTTTTGGCAGCAATTATAACAAGTACTTTAACTTCTAGAATAAAAAAAGAAGTAAGACTTTCTCATAAAAGAGAGAAAATGATAAGGTTGCTTTATGAAAATAATAAAACACTTCTTAAAGCAAAAAATAAAAATCAAATAATTGAATTTTGTGGGTCTAATTTGGTAAACATGTTAAATAGAACTGTTATAGTAACTATTGCAGATAGTGATAATAATCTAGGTAAGCCAAGTATTTATATTTGTAATAATGACGGAAGTGAGAATATATTCTATTCAGTATTAGAAAAGGAAGCTATAAAAGAGGCTTTTAGAACAGGTGTGCCAGTTGGGATTGGAACAAAATATTGTAAAAATAGTAGTGCTTACTATTTTCCTATAAAAGGTCAAGAATCCAATGTTCTTGGTGTTATAGGTATTGCATGTTTTAAAATTGATATTATTACGGAAAATGAAAAGATATTGTTAGAAGCAGTTTCAACACAAGTTGCATTAGCAATTGATAGAGAAAATCTATTTGAAAAGAATAAAAAAGCTAATCTTGAAACAGAACGAGAGAGATTAAGAGGAAACTTGCTTAGATCAATTTCTCATGATTTGAGAACTCCACTTACAAGTATACTAGGTTCTTCTTCAACGATACTTGAAAATGATGATGTAATAGATAAAGAAACTAGAGTAGAGCTACTAAAAAATATATATGAAGATACAAGTTGGTTGACTCACTCTGTTGAGAATATACTTAGTATGACCAGAATAGATGAAGGAAAATTGGATATTGAAAAACGTCCAGAGGTTGTAGATGAAATAATTGCGGAATCTATATTAAGAGTTAAAAAATTTGCCAATAGTAGAGAGATACAAACCAATATACCAGATGAAATAATAATAGTTCATGTGGATGTATTATTGATAGAGCAAGTTTTAGTAAACTTAATTGACAATGCTATAAGACATACACCTAAAAATTCTAAGATAGAATTAACTGTAAGTAAAGAAGCTGAAAATGTATTATTTGAAGTGGCAGACAACGGAAAAGGAATACCAAGTGAAGATATTAAGAATATATTTAATAGATTTTATACAAAGAATAAAGCAAGAAATCTTGAAAGAAGAGGGATTGGTCTTGGTTTAGAAATATGTAAGTCTATAGTACAAGCTCATGGTGGAGAAATTATTGCTTTTAATAATCCTTCTGGAGGAGCCACATTTAGATTTAGTATACCTTTAGATAAAGGGGAGGTGAAAGACGAATGGAAGTAAAACCGTTGGTTTTAATTGTGGAAGACGATAGACCAATTTGTAAATTTATAAAAGTGTCTCTGGAAACTCAAAACTATAGATGTGTAGAAACTGACAATGGAGGCACAGCTATATCACTTATACATTCTCTTGACCCAGATTTAATAATTTTAGATTTAGGTTTACCAGATATTGATGGAATTGAGGTAATAGGTAGAGTTAGGGCTTGTGCTAAAAATAATAAAATAATTGTTGTTTCGGCAAGAGAACATGAGAGAGATAAAGTTGAGGCTTTAGATGGTGGAGCAGATGATTATTTGACGAAACCTTTTAGTGTAACAGAACTTTTGGCTAGAGTGCGTGTGGCCCTTAGAAATAAAGTTCAACAAGGTAAGATAAATAGTGATATTCCTACAACCTTTGAGGTTAAAAATCTAAAGATAGATTATGAAAAGCATGCTGTATCTATTAATGGTGAGGAGATACACTTAACTCCAATTGAATATAAACTTGTTGAATTAATGTCTAAGTATTCAGGGAGAGTTTTAACACATAAATTTATAATAGATAAGGTTTGGGGTAATTACTATGAAAGCGAAAACCAATCTCTTAGAGTTTTTATGGCAAGTATAAGACGAAAAATTGAAAAAAATCCTGCTCAACCAGAGTATATTTTGACTGAAGTAGGAGTAGGATATCGTATGACAGATGAATAAGTATCAAATTAAAAGTATTAGTTAATCTATACTAGTAGTAGTATTTTAACTAAATATAAATAGCCATGTGTTCTATAATAAGTAGGAGGAAAGACAGCCTATTAATATTATACTTGCATGGCTATTTTTAATACAAAAACTGTGTTTTTATAAAGACTATATTTTTAATTGAAGCTTTAGTTAATGTGATATTTCTTTTTTATAAATATTTTATACATATAAAATATTTTATTTATTAAGAAATATGTTTTAATATAAAAAAGTTACTATTTTTATCTTCTTATAATGGTCTTTATGATAT
>NZ_JAGWCT010000125.1:0-10838 GCF_020657815.1 Clostridioides sp. ZZV15-6597
CTATAGCCTTTGATAAATGCTTATTTTTCATCAAATTAGAAACTGCTAAATCTTCAATAGTTATATAGCTTGGTTTTTGCTTTATAATCGAAGATACAGTTTTATTAATATAATCAGTTCTTATATTAGTCAATCTTTGATGAAGTTTTTGTACTTTAACTACTTGCTTTTGGATATTTTGACGAGTAGCTCTCCCTTCTTCTATTTTATTTCTTATTTTTAAACTTTCATATTTTCTTGAAAGTTTTCTTTGTTCTCTTTTTAATTTCTTCTCAACTTTCTTAACTGTAGAAGTTTTATTTATATTTTTAAACTTCTTTTTATCTGAACATATTAAAAAATCTTTAATTCCTAAGTCAATACCTATTCCTTCATTAGTACATTTAGATACTCGAATATCATTTTCCTCAACTAATATAGATACATAGTATCTATTAGATTTTTGACTTACTGTACCACTTTTAACTATTGAATTTATTGGTATATATCCAAATTCTTTTAATCTTACCCACCCAAGAGTAGGTATTTTAACTCTATGCCTTTCAACAGTCCAATCAGTCTTATTATTCTTAGGGAAATATGCTTTTACATCTTGATTTTTCTTTTTCTTGAACTTAGGAAAGCCTTTAGCACCTTTAAAAAAATCTTTAAAGGCTTTATCCCCATTCATAATAGCTTGTTTAGTAGCTTTAGAAGATACTTCTTTAATCCATTTCATATCTTGATTATTAGGTACATATTCATTATTTATCCATTTAGAAAAGTCCATACCACTCACAAATTTTCCTTCTTTTTCATAAATCTCTTTACTATGAGCAATATAGAAGTTGTATATAAACCTTGATACACCAATAGTTTTGTGTATTTTATATTTTTGTTCATCAGAGGGGTTAATCTCTATCTTGTATGCTCTTTTCAACATTTTCATCCTCTCTAATCTTTTTCTTGTATTTTCTTAATCTATTATTCCTTTAGAATTGGCATATTGTCTAAGAAATTCAACTTGATTTTTTAAATCATCTTTTTGATTAGAGGTTGAAACCCTTGTATAAATAACTATTTTTCTATTATCTGTTTCTTTATGTATTCCTGTATATTCTAGATATTGTTCATAAGTTTTAAATATATTTCTATTTTCTAAGTACAACTCCTTAAAATGTGTACAATTAAATTGTTTTGTATTTTTAGTATTTATATAAATTTTCAAAATTTATTTACATTCATAAATTGCTCGTCCTTGCTCGTAGATATTATTTCCATAACTATCTATAGCTACTGTAAGTTTAAGGTCTTCTACTACAATCTTTCTTATAGCTTCAGCACCTAAGTCTTCATATGCAATAATTTCACATGATTTTATCGAATTTGAAATGTATGCACCAGCTCCTCCTATTGCTGCAAGATAAACTGCTCCATACTTCTCCATGCCTTGTATAACTTCTTCACTTCTTTTTCCTTTACCTATCATCAATCTAAGACCTCTCTCTAAAAGAGGTATAGTTAAATCATCCATTCTATAACTCGTCGTTGGACCTGCTGCTCCTATAACTTCTCCTGGTTTTGTTGGAGTAGGACCTACATAGTATATACCTTGACCATTTACATCGAATGGTAACTCTTCACCTTTATTTATACAATCTATCAATCTTTTATGAGCCGCATCTCTTGCTGTATAAAGTATACCGCTTAGACTAATTGTATCTCCACAATTTAATTTAGCTATATCAATCTCACTTACAGGTGTAGTTATCTTTATCATTTTATTTTTCCTCCTAAATTACTACCTTTTTATGTCTCGATGCATGGCAGTTTATATTTACAACAACAGGAAGACCTGCTATATGTGTAGGAAAAGTCTCTATATTTAAACCTAAAGCTGTTGTAGTTCCTCCTAACCCCTGAGGTCCTATACCCAATTTATTAATAGAGGCTAATAATTCACTTTCTAATTTTGCAATATTTTCATCTTCATTAAATTCACCTAGTTCTCTAAAAAGTGCTTTTTTAGCTATTTGAGCACATTTATCTACTGTTCCACCTATACCAACTCCAATTACCATAGGAGGGCATGGATTAGGTCCAGCTTCTGAAACTGTATCAATAATAAATTTTTTAATTCCTTCTAATCCGTCTGATGGCTTTAACATCTTCATTTTACTCATATTTTCGCTTCCAAATCCCTTAGCAGCAAACTCTATTTTAATTTCATCACCTTTTACCATTTCATAATGAATAATGGCAGGAGTATTATCCTTTGTATTTATTCTGCTAATTGGACTTACAACAGATTTTCTCAAGTATCCTTCCTCGTATCCTTGTCTTACTCCCTCATTTATAGCGTCAGTAATTGTATCTCCTTCAACTAAAACCTCTTGTCCTATTTCAACAAAAAATACAGCCATACCAGTATCTTGACATATTGGTATATTTTTTTTCTTTGCTATTTCAGCATTTTCAACTAATATATTTAATATGTTTTTTCCAACTTCACTTTTTTCAGTTTTAGCTTTCTCTTTTATACAGCTTAAGACATCATCTCCTAAGTATAAACTAGCTTCTATGCAAAGTTTTTTTACTTGTTCAACAATTTGTTCAGATTTTATCTTCCTCAAGCGAACATCCCTCCATTACTTTATAAAAAATATTCGTAATCATATTTACACTTTACCATCATTTTTAAAATTTCTCAATATTTTTATATCAATTACATAATAGTAGTTAAATGTTTATTTTTAAGTCATTATTTATTTTATTAATTATATAATTTTTTTGTCATTAATTTTCTATCTACAATACCTATTTTTTTATTAAATCTGCAAACTCTACTTTTATAAGTTTCTGTAAGTCAAGTGGCGATAATTCTATTTGGTATCCTATTTTACCAGCACTTACTATAATTGTATCTAATTGTTTTGCACTTTCATTTAAAAAAGTCTTATAAAGCTTCTTCATCCCTACAGGAGAACAACCACCTCTAATATATCCTGTAAGCTTATTTATATCTTTTACATGAATCATATCCACACTTTTTTCTTTAGCTACTTTTGCAGCTTTTTTTAAGTCTAAACTTTCATGTACTGGTATTACATATACATAAATATTCTTACTAACTCCTTGAGTTACTAGAGTCTTATATACTTCATTTACATCTCTTCCTATATCATGTGCTACCTCAACACCATCTACATGTTCACTTTTGACTTCATAAGATAGTACCTTATAATCAATTTTATTTGAATCTAAAATTCTCATAGCATTAGTTTTTACTTTAATCATACATTCACTTCCTTTTTATAAAATACGAACATTATCTATATTTTCGAATATTCTGTACTATTTTAATAGAGTATTATAGTTAAAATAATTATATTTTAAAACAACAATATTATTATAACTCTATATTAACTTCAAAACTTCATTTTTTTCCAATTCACTAGAATTTTTTAGTTCTTTTTTTATTATCATAGGAGAATCTCCTAAAATAAATATATTATCTGCTAAAAATAATGCTTCTTCAATATCATGAGTTACAAATAACACAGTTCTTTTTTCTTTTTTAAGTATATTTTTAAAATTATCCATTATTATTTGTTTATTCTTTGCATCAATTGATTTAAAAGGTTCATCCATTATAATAGTCTTTGATGGATAAATAAAAGCTCTAGCAATGTTTACTCTTTGTCTAATGCCCCCACTAAGCATCTGAGGATAAAATTTTTTATATTTAATAATTCCAACCAAATCTAAATATTCATCACAAATTTTATCTAGTTGAGTTTTACTGTAATATTTATTTACAACTATCTTTATGTTTTCTTCTACAGTTAGCCAATCTATTAGCCTGTCTTCTTGAAATATGTAACTTACCTCTAACTTACTCCCAATTTTATTTGAATTTTCTTTAATATTTAAATTATGAGTATCATTTTTTATAATACCACTTATTATATTTAAGAGAGTAGTTTTCCCACATCCAGACTTCCCAAGTATACAGTTAACATTATCTATGTAAAAATCAATATTAAAATTTTTAAATATAATATGATTATCATATTTTTTATTTATATTCTCAATACTTAACCTTATCTTTTCCATAAAAAAGCTCTCCTTGACAAAAATTTTTGAGCTACTTGTAAAATGACTGAAATTAAAACTATTATAATTATCCATGCAAATATCCCAGATGTATTAAAATTAATTTTTTCAGTTTGTATCATAGTCCCAATACCATATGTAGGTTGACTATATACCTCTCCTGCTATAGCAACTTTTAAGCTTAGTGAAAATGTCGATACTAATATAGATATAATTTGAAATTTTATAGCTGGTAAATAAATTTTCAATACCTTATCTATAAACCTTATCTTATACACACTTGCCATTTCTAATAAATTCTTGTCAATATTCAATATTGCTCCTAAAACACTATCATATAATATTGGAAAAACTATAGCAAACCCAACTATAAAAGGTGTACTATCTTTTTCAAACCAAATTAGTGCTATTACTACTAATATCATCGTTGGTATTGAACGTGCTAGAGCATTAATTGGCTTTAATAAATTTCTAAAAATCCTGCTTAAATATGCTATTATTGACAATATGATAGCAAAAATCAAAGCAAATAAAAAACTAAAAAAACATCTACCTATTGAATAAAGTATGTCTATATAGAAATTAGAATTCAATACGATTTCTTTAATACTATCAAAGACTTGATTTATTGTTGGTAAGAATATATCATTGTTAATTTTTAAAGCAATAATTTGCCACAAAAATAAGAGGATAACACAAGAAAGTGTTACCTCTAATTTGTCTATAAATTGTTCTTTAATTTTCTTATTTTTCAACAAAGTATATTGCTTCATCTGGTACTTTGCCTCCTACCGTCTTATCATCAAAGTTAGCTAATTTTTCATAGTAGTTTTTGTAATCATTAATCATATCTTTAACTGGAATGTACTTTAAATTAGCCCTTTCAAGAGCTTTTCCTATTATTTTAGGTTCAGTAGATATCTTTATCTTCTCAGAATATTTACCTAATTCCTCAGGATTTTTATTTGCCCAATCTACACTATTTGATAATTGTCCTAAAAAAGAATCTACAAATTCTTTATTGTCTCTTAAAAAATCAGATTTTATAATTAATGTAGATTGAGGATATCCATCTTTTGAACCACTTACTTCTTTCCATGAATCATTTAAACTTTTTATAATTTTTATATCTGGATTCTTGGACATTAAAGCACTAAGTGCAGGTTCTGGAACAATCCCTGTTGTAATTTTTCCTGTAGCCAATAACGGGACTAGTTCACTTGCAGAATTTACATAATTAAAATTTATATCTGCTGGACTTATATCCTTTTGTGATAAAAGACTTCTTATCGTTATATCTGGAGTAAGACCTTTCCCTGTACATCCAACTTCTTTCCCAATTAAATCAGAATAATCCTTTATATCATCTGTTGATACTAAATAAAGCGACCCCATACCTACAGTACCAACTATATTATAACTTGAAGTTTTATTATACGCTATTGCAGCCATATTTGACGGAACTATAGCTATATCTACATCTTTTTTCATTACTCTAGTAGAAATTGCTTCTGGTGTTTTCTCAATGCTATACATTGTTTCATATCCATCTTTAATTGCTGGATTTTCATTTGCTAATTTAGCTACTGCTACCGCTGGCAATCCATCTGGAACAGCCACCTTTACTTCTTTAACAACTGCTGGTTCTTCTTTTGGCTTTTCATTTTGTCCTTGTGAACACCCCACTAAAAAAATTACACTTAATGCTGCTGATAACATTATATAAATATACTTTTTCATCTCGTCCTCCCAAAACTAACTTTTTATAAAATAATTATATTTATTTATATTAATTTCTGTTAATTTATCGAATAATCCTTCTTATTTAAATATTTTTATTTACCTATACTCTATTTTAATATTTTTTCTTTCTCTTACTTGGACTTTTTTGTTGTTTTTTATTGTTTCTATTATTTGCATTATATTTTTTATTTTCAGTAGAAGTCTTAGACTTATTTTTATTAGAATTATTTCTATTAAAATAAGGTTTCTCATCCTTTGGTTTTATCAGACATCGATGTCCAAAACCTATCAAATCCTCTCTTCCAGCTTCAACTAATGCAGAATATACTAAATCATAGTTTCTAGGTGCTCTATACTGTAATAAAGCTCTTTGCATTGCTTTGTCACGTTTTGATTTTGGAACATAAACTGGCTTCATTGTAAGTGGGTCTATTCCTGTATAAAACATTGTAGTTGACAGTGTTCCAGGAGTTGGATAAAAATCTTGAACTTGCTCTGGTTGATAATGAGTATCTCTCAAATATTCAGCTAACTCTATAGCACTATTTAATGTAGACCCTGGATGACTAGACATTAAATATGGTATCAAATATTGTTTTTTACCTAACTCTTCATTTATAGCAAAAAATTTCTGTCTAAACTTATCATAAGTTTTTCCTGCTGGCTTTTGCATATATTCTAAAACTTCTTCTGATATGTGTTCTGGAGCCACCTTCAATTGACCACTTACATGATGTTCTATTAGCTCTCTAAGAAACTTATTATTTTTATCTGCCATTACATAATCATACCTAATACCAGAGCGTACAAACACTTTTTTTATGTTAGGTAATTTTCTTACAGCTCTAAGTAAATGTAGATACTCACTATGGTCTGCATCTAAGTTTTTACATGGTGATGGAGATAAACATTGTCTATTTTTACATGCACCTTTAGTAATTTGTTTGTTACATGCTGGTCTTCTAAAATTAGCTGTTGGCCCTCCAACATCATGTATATATCCTTTAAAATCATTTAATTTTGTTATTCCTACTGCTTCATCAATAATTGATTTCTCACTTCTACTTTGAACAGCTCTTCCTTGATGAAATGTTATTGCACAAAATGAACAACTACCAAAACACCCTCTTGAACTTACTATGCTAAATTTTACTTCTTCTATAGCTGGTATACCACCAGATTTCTCATATACAGGATGATATGTTTTTTGATATGGTAATCCATAAACTTCATCCAATTCTTCTCTATTTAGAGGCTTCTCTGGCTTATTTTGAACTAAATACTTACTTCCATGAGGTTGAACAATTATATTTCCTCTAAATGGGTCTTGTTCATCATATTGAATTTTAAAAGCCTCTACATATTTCATTTTATCTTCACATATTTCTTTATATGAGGGAATCAATATATAGTTATCGTATATTTCTTCTAATGTATCTGAAACATAACATGTCCCATCAATATGTCTAATATACTTTGGGTCATATCCATCATTAAGTGCATTAGCTACATCCACAATCTGCTTTTCACTCATTCCATAAACTAATAAGTCTGCTCCACTATCTATCAACATTGACTTTCTAACCTTATCACTCCAATAATCATAATGGGCAAATCTTCTTAGACTAGCTTCAATTCCTCCTATTACTATTGCAACATCGCTATATGCTTCTCTTATTTTATTACAATAGACTATTGTAGCTCTATCTGGCCTATAACCCATTTTTCCACCAGGAGAATACATATCCTTATCTCTATGCTTTTTACTCACTGAGTAATGATTCACCATTGAATCCATATTCCCTGCATTAACCAAAAACCCAAGTCTAGGCTTTCCTAATTTCATAAAATCATCTGTAGTCTTCCAATCTGGTTGTGCTATTATACCTACCTTATATCCAGCATTCTCTAAAACTCTAGATATTATTGCTGTACCAAAACTATGATGGTCTACATATGCATCACCTGTAACCAACACAAAGTCTAGCTCTTCCCATCCTCTATCTATCATATCTTGTTTACTTATTGGTAAAAACCTATTTTCCATATCATCACCTGCTCAATGTATATTTAACAAATACTTTCTTAAAATTAAAAGTATCTTTTAATTTTGTTCTTAACGCTTAATTATAACACAAAAAATACTTAAAACCACAACTTAAATAATTTATATGAACGTTTTAGGTTCAATAAATCAAAATTGTGATTTTAAGTAAATCTATAATACAGTAATTTAAACGTTTTATTCAATAATACAGTAATTTAAACGTTTTATTCAATTAGTTAGGAAATCTTTACAAGAAGCTCATCTAAATATTTGCTTCAGACTCAACACTATTTACTTCACTACCAAATATTAAGCATGCATCTTTACCATCAAACCATTTTAAAGCAGTTGTTGTTATGTTTACATTTACACCAAACTTTCTGTTACGCATAAATGATTTATAAGTATCAGTTCCATCTTTTAAACAGCTCATAGGGCATTTCCTACATTGTTTATTCTGATTGTTCCATAGTGCTTTATAACATAAATCACCTACATGTGTATCTGGTGCTGACTCAAGCATCTTTTTATTGATAAATAACAGTTCATATGTATTTCTATCAACAACATAAGCCCATATGTCCATGTTATCCATTACAGACTTTTGAACTTCTAAAGAGTTCTCTAGCTTACTTTGGATACGCATTTTTAATAAAAACATACTGAGCATCTTAGAAATAAATGTCAATGTATCCACTTCATCACTAGTCCACATACGATTATATGAACATTCATCAAATCCTACAAAACCTCTAAATTCATTACCTTCTAAAATTTTACATTGTAATATTGAACATATCCCTTGTGCTTTAAGCAAATTTTTTAAATCGCTATTGAGATTATCAACATCATTACAATAAAACAATCCATCTGCATTGAAATTTAAAAGATAATTACCTAAATGACCATAGTAAATATTCTTAAGATTATCAATTTCTGGTGTTATTCCTTCATTACACCATTCAAATGTATTTTTACAGTAGAGGTTATCATCCGAGTTTTCAAATATATAGACACGACTCACATTAAAATGTTTACCCACAATATCAAGAATCAAATTTACAGCCATTTCTATATTATTTGATTCATACAGTATATCAAATATATAATTTGTAATATGCTCCTTAAAAGACCTTTCTATACTGGTATTTTCATCTGTATTTCTTGTATTTGCTATGTATTGTACTTTATCAATTTTTTTATCATACAAGGCATAACGATTCTTTCCTTTCCCCTTAGCTGAATAAAGAGCTATGTCTGCATTTCTAAACAACTGCATGTACTCTATGCCATCTTTTGGAAATCTAGCAATTCCTACACTCAAAGATATTTTATAATTATATCCTTTACCTACAAAAGACCTCTCAAACGTTTTGACCAATTCCTCTGCTTTGTTCATAATATCTCTTGTTTCAGAAATATCTTTCATAAAAACAATGAACTCATCTCCACCAATTCTTCCTACTATATCAGATGCTCTAAATAAATTTATTAAATCACTTGCAATTTCACTTAATACAGCATCACCATATAAATGACCTAAATTATCATTTATACCTTTAAAGTCATCAATATCAATAATCATTAAAGTCCCTTGTCTGTTTTTATCCAATGTTATATATTCTTCTATAAGTGCTTGTGATGCTTTTTTATTATATAAGCCTGTTAGTGGGTCTTTTTCCGCTCTCTCTTTTAATTTTTCAGCTTCTCGCTTTGATTCATCAATATCAGTTAAACTACCTACAACTTTATAAGGTATTCCATTATCATCAAACAGTGTCGTTGCTTTTATACTAAACCATGCATAAGTAGTATCTCTAACTCTAAGTCTAATCTCACACTCCTCATATTCACTGCCTGATGAAGTAAGATTGGTTAATGAAATAAACTTATCTATATCATCAGGATATATGTCAACTGATTTGATTATATTTTTAGTTGCATTTTTAGTTATAGGGTCATAGCCAAATTTATTATACCAATTAGGAGAAATACTCATTTGGTCTTTTTCTATATTCCATTCAACTATAATATTTTGTGTCTGCTTTATAATAATCTCATGACGTTCTTCACTCTTTTTAAGCTCTTGTTCTAATAATTTAGCAGAAGTAATATCGACAATTACACTACATAGTACTGAGTTTCCACTTTCATCAACTATTTTTCTTCCTTTTAATAAAATCCATATAATGCTACCATCTCGTTTTTCAACTCTTCGTTCACATGCAAATGTATCATTTACTTTAAGTTGCTTATTTATATCATCAATCATTCCAGCTCTATCATCTCTGAAAATCAGCTTAATTAATTTATTATCTAATTCATCTTCTAACTGTTTACGTGTGTATCCAATCATATTTAAATAACCTTCATTTAAATATATACTATCAAAATCATCATTTATCTCAGTTATCACTATTCCACCAACAATGCTATCATTAATAGTCTCTATTTCAAACATTTTTGAGTCTAATTCTTCTTGTATTTTCTTGAGTTCTGTTATATCAGTTAAAACTCCCTGTATATATTCATTCCCTTTACTATCTTTTATAGATTTGCTTCTATCTAAAACCCAAATTATACTTCCATCTTTTTTTACAATTCTATATTCAACTTCAATTTTATCCTGTCTTTTTAATCGATTCAAAACAATACTATTAACCTTGTCTACATCTTCTTTATAAATCATATTTTTAAATTTGTTTTTAAAAACTATATCTAAATCCTCTTCAGAATAACCTGTAAGTTCCAAAAACCCCTGACTTACATAGGTCATAGTCATATATTTATCTTTCAAGCAGTTTTTAACACCACCTAATATATTATCAGTAAGTGCCTTGAATTTTTCTTTTTCATTTATAATAGTCTTAGTATTGTTATTTATAATATAAGCTATATATACCACAAAAATTAATATAACTAATAATATTTCTAGCGCAAATATATATACATC
>NZ_JAGWCT010000126.1:0-10709 GCF_020657815.1 Clostridioides sp. ZZV15-6597
AACTATAATAGATACAAGTAAAAGAGTGAAAATGGAAATACTTTTAATATTTTTATCATTAAAAAATTCATAAATTAGAAATAATACTATCAATAATTGATTTATTAATATAAAAATCTTTCTTTTATTATAACTGCCTTTGAACATATTAACTCCTTTCTGATAATTAATTATATGATAACATTACATAACTTGTAAATTAATTTATACATACGATGCTTATCTTCTATTTTCCAAATATTTTATAAAATTTTTAATACTATTTTTTAAGTACTATTTTATAACAAGAATACTTCGTCAAGACATAATATCCTACATATACGAGTGTAAATATTACAATTGCAAATACTATTGGAATTATTACAGGTGTATTACTTCCTAATATATTATCTATTAAAGCAGACTTGTAAGCAATTAATCCAAAGATACTATGTAACATCCCTAATATATATGGTATAGAAAAAAACACTAAAATCTGATTCTTAATTATTTTCTTTATATTTTTTTGACTATATCCTATTTTACTCAATATATTAAAACTGTTTCTATCATAAATGGCATTAGAAATACTGTGAAAATACAACATACTTCCTGTAGCAATAAAAAATATAACAGAAAGAAAGCTAATCAATAAAAAAGTCGAACTACTCTCATGCACAATTTCAAATTTTCTTTGGTAAGCACTTATAAAATATGGATTATCCTTTAATAAATTTTTAAGTTTTTCATAAATTTCTTTATTATCTCTCATACCTTTTCCATCAATACTTATGATAGAATTTCTTGATAGATTATTATATCTAGATATTTCATTGTATAATTTATCTGACACTATTAATGTCCCAATACTATTAGAGAAACTAATTGGATTATTCAATGTAGTATCTTTTATAACTAAATCTACTTTTTTATCTGAATGTAAATCTAAATTAAGGATTTTCCCTTTGTCCACATTTTTTTTACTTGGTCTATATTTTACTAATATACTTTCATTATAATCTAGAGGTTTAAAATCAAGTTTTTTCCCTTGTTGTTTAATTAATTCTATATAATCAGACTCTGATATACAATCAAATCCAGAGATTCTTCCTTTATCTTTGCCAATAGAATACTCAATCGGTAAATTCTTTGATGAAGAATTTACCTTTATAATATTTGTTTCATTGTATTTAAAATTTTCTACTAGTTCATAATCTCTTACAGCATTAATAATTTTATCAACATTAATTTTTTCTTCTACCTTAAATTCGATAGCAGAAGGTACTATACGAGAAACTGCTACTACAGGATAATAAATTGATAAAACAGTAGACGCAAATATACATAATGTTCCTGCTGACAGTAAAGTTAATAAAATTAATGTTTTTGCATTAGAACGTATGGAGTAAATAAACTTAGGAATTGTAATAATCTGTATTTCTCTATAAAAATGATTTTTTTTAGTCTTTAATATTCTAATAATATAAGGTAAAAATGAATTTATAAAAAAAATAGTTCCAACAACTACGCAAAGTAAGGTCAATATAGCAATTGGAGAAAATCCAATACTATACCAAACAGAATCCTTTCCTCTAGTCATATCAAAAGCTAGTACATATCCTAATACAAGCATAAAAATACCTATAAAAGCTATCAAAGGTCTTATTCTAATCTGTTTTTCTTCATTTTGCTCTATTTTTACTAAATTAAGAAGAGAATTTCTTCGAATCAATTTCCAAGTTGAAAAATATAGTACAAGTAATATAACAATTAAAAATAATAGACTAGAAATAATAGCATTTTTATTAAAAAAGGGTATCTTTGAACTATCTATATTTAAATTTAATGAATACACTATTATATATATAATAAACTTATGTAATAATGAGCCAGTTAAAATACCTATAATAAAAGCAATTATACAAATAAATACATTTTCTATCATAACTAATTTTAATATATTTGATTTTCTATATCCCATCAAGGTGTATATGCCAAGCTCTCTCATTCTACGTCTTATAAAAAATCTATTTGAGTAAAGCATATAGAACAATACAAATGAAATTATAAAAATTGAAATAGTTTTTGTCATAGTTTCGACTCTTCCATCAGATGAAATTTTATTCATTATAATATCATTCATAGAAAAAGATACAAAACTAAAAAATATCATGAGTATAAAAGCTACAGAAAACAAATACAATGAATAAAACGAAAAGTTTTTCTTAAGATTCTTTTTAGCAATGTTATATATATTCATTTTTATTACCTCCTTTTAATGTATATTAATATATTTCTTCTAGTTTAGTGGTCTTACTAACTATAGCTTCAAAGAAATCTTTATGATTTTTTTCATTTTTTTGAAGTTCATCTATAATTTTACCATCTCTAAAAATCAAAATTCTATTACAAAAACTAGCTACATAAGCATCATGCGTTACCATCAATATAGTAGTTTTTAATTCTCGATTTACATCACTTAGTGTTTTTAGTAACTCATTTGCTGATACTGAGTCAAGTGCTCCAGTTGGTTCATCTGCAAGTATTATAGATGGTTTTTTTATAATCGCTCTTGCTGCAGCAACCCTTTGACATTGACCACCAGATAACTCATTTGGATACTTATACAAAATTGAATCTATTCCAAATCGTTTTGTCAATAACTTGATAGAATCTTCAATTTCACTTGGTTGCATATGTTTTAAAGTAAGTGGTACAGCTATATTTTCAAAAACATTCAAACTGTCAATCAAAAAGTATTCTTGAAATATAAATCCAATATTATCCTTTATAAAATCCGCAGTAGAGTTATTATTTAATTCTTTTAAATTTACACCATTAATTACTATCTCACCACTACTTACACTATCTATTGTAGATAATACGTTTAGTAAAGTTGTTTTTCCAGAACCTGACGCCCCCATAATTCCAACAAATTCACCACAATTCACCTCAAATGAAACATGATTCAAACTTGGCTTTTTATTTTTACTATAAGTCTTTGTTACATCTTTTACTGATAATAGAACATCCATATTTATACCTCCTTTAATATTATTTCATCTATGTTTAAAGTATAAATTTTTACACACAAAAAAACATGAGTAAAATACGCAAAAATAATCGCATTTATTACTCATGTTTTGTAAAATACTTATTTACATTTTAAATAGTCATTTGTGTTTTTATATTTGTTTTCTATTTTCTCTAATTTCTTTTTGAATCTGTTTAAGAGCTTTTTTTGAACCTCTCTGAATGTCTTTTTCCAATTTTCTATCTTTAAAACTAGTAAACAATGAATTTAAATCATATCCTTCAGGATATAACTCTTCTGCTTTTATACTAAGTTCTAATCTTTTTATATTTACTAATACAAAATTGTCTTTAAATAATACTTCTACATTATTAAACTTATCTCTAGGTTTATACACAACTCCAAAGTCATTTTCATCCAATAATTTTACTTTATCACCTGTATCATACTCTGTATAATGGGAAATAAATTCAATATTATCTTTATTTTCAGTATTGGATTGTAATTTACTTCTCTTAACTAAATCTAAATTGTAGTTTCTATCAGTTATATATTCTTTAGCTCTACTTAATACCTTATTTTTTATTCCCATTTTTTTAGAAATAAAAAGAGCATTACTATCCTCAGATTTTCCTATTGTTAACTTATATAATGGTTCTAAAGTTTCTTTATCAAACATCATACCTGCATTTTCAAATTCTGGATGCAAGTTAGCAAACTTTTTTATCTCGCCATAATGAGTTGATGCTATTGTTATACATCCCATACTATAAAACTCTTCTAGCAATGATATCGCTAGTCCTGCTCCTTCATTAGGTTCAGTTCCACTACCTATCTCATCAAATAAAACAAGTGTAGAATTATTTGATGAGTTCATAATTTCTGCAATATTTTTTATGTGTGATGAAAAAGTACTTAGAGCATTTTCAATACTTTGATTATCTCCTATATCTACAAATACTTTTTCAAATACACTTAGTTCACTGTCTTCTTTAGCAGAAATATCAAGTCCACATTGAACCATCAAAGTTAATAGACCAACAGTCTTAAGAGTTACAGTTTTTCCACCTGCATTAGGTCCTGTTATTACAAGACTTCTATAATTTTTACCTATTTCAAAATCTAAAGGTACTACATCTCCTGTTAAAAGTGGGTGCTTACCTTTGATTATTTTTATATATCCATTGTTGTTTATTTTTGGAGTAATACCATTTATTTTTTGGCTATATTTAGCTTTTGCAAATACCATATCATATTCAGAAAGTATTTCTATATTTAACTTTATCTGAATTATTTTATCAAATATAAGCTCTGTTAAATAAGATAATATCTTGTATTCTTCAATAGTCTCATCGGCTTTTAACATAGTCAATTCTGTACTTAAATTTGACACACTTATTGGTTCAACGAATACAGTATTTCCTTTTGATGAAGTATCTAATATAGTACCATCAACTTCATTTTTATAAGAAGATTTAATCGGTATTACATATCTATCATTTCTTTTACTTATTATAAACTCTTGTATATACTTTTTGTTTATACTTGATGTTATAAACTTATTTAATCTATCTTTTATTTTTCCTTCTGTAATTTCTATATTTCTTCTTACTTTTTTTAATTCTTTACTTGCATTAGAATCAACTTTATTTGATTTTATGCAGTAGTTTATCTCTTCCTCTATGTTTTTACATTCTGTTATATTTAAAGCATAAGAACTTAATGTAGGCGAATAAAATTCTTTGTCTAACATAAAAGCTTTCATCTTCCTACAACCTCTTAAAAAATCCTCTATATTTACAAGTTCAATAGGTTCTATTATCATTCCTTTTTCAATTTTATCTATTGTAGAACCTGCATTAAACAATCCTTCAAGTGGTATATGATTACTGTTTTCAATTATTTTTCTAGCTTCTTTATTTTCTTTTAATTTTCTTCTTACTACTTCAATATTTCCACTAGGAGTTAATTTGTCTATTAGATTTCTTCCAAGTGAACTTACACAATGTATTTTTATTAATTCTTTAACTTCATTTAATTGTAGTCTTTCAATTGTATTACTATTCATTATTTTACTTTCTCCTTTATTTATAAGTCATGAATTTTAAATAACTATCTCACTTACTTTTATAATAATTATTTGTAATCGACTTAATAAATAAGGAATTATTATGCATTAAACTCCTTATTTATTAAGAAGTCTAACCCCGGACTCACTAATGTTAGTATTTTTTTTCATAAAACACTGCTCCTTTTCTATTTTCAATTAACTATTTTAGTCACTTTAACATTATTTCATAAATTATATCCTAGTGTCAATATAAATAAATTTATTTATCTTTTAACATAATAAAAA
This sequence comes from Clostridioides sp. ZZV15-6597, assembly GCF_020657815.1. NCBI lineage: Bacteria > Bacillati > Bacillota > Clostridia > Peptostreptococcales > Peptostreptococcaceae > Clostridioides > Clostridioides sp. ZZV15-6597. The sequence goes on from NZ_JAGWCT010000126.1 coordinate 5,370, forward strand.
ACCCTATAATGCTCACTATTAAAACAAAAATAATGCTTATTCTTTCATTTATATCCATAATTTCTTATAGAGTCTAATTTTATAAAGATTACACATCATAGAGTTCATCTCTTTAAATTATCATACCTAAAAAAATATAAAAAACAGCTGATAGTATCAAAACATTCTTATATGCTTTAACAAAATCAGCTATTTTTAATTTAATATATTTTTAATTTTTAAAATTACCCTTTATAAGTAATTAGTGGTTTCATAGTTGCCACTACTTGAATAAGTTTATATTCTATCAAACTTTCAATAATTTGTTCTATATTTTTATATGCTTCTGGAGCTTCTTGAAATAATAAATTTATATCATTACATAGAATATAGCTTTTAAATTTAGTTTGTTTTATAGTGTCTTTATTATACTTGTTTTTAAGACGAGATTTACAAATTGAACGAGACCATTTTCTACCAGCTCCATGTGATAGAGAATATAAAGACTGTTCTGTATTTTCAGTAGGCATAACTATATATGATAGACTTCCTCTTGAACCAGGTATAATTACAGCTCCTCTTTCACTTGAAATAGCACCTTTTCTATGTATGAATTTATCTTCCCTTTTTTCTATAAAATTATGATTTATAGATAATATTTTTTCAATATTTCCAGATATACCTATTGATTGCATAATTTTTTTGCTAACAATTTCACGATTGCGCTCTGACCAGATTAAAGCTTTATCATGATTTATCATATAATCTCTTTCTTTTTCACTTCCAACTTCAATACCATTTTTATTGTAGAATTTTTTAAGTATAGTTTCTCCATAATTTCTTGACCCACAATGAACTAACATCATTATGTCATCAGATGAAAATCTTAATTGCTCAAATTTTTCTTTATTGTGAATTTCATTTACACATTGAAATTCTATAAAATGATTTCCACTTCCAATAGTTCCCAAATTTGATATTGGACATTCCTCTTCATGTGGATTCATTATTTTTATATCAGATAAATCTTTAATTTCAGAAAGACGTTTAATCCATCTATTTTTTTTAAATTTCTTTTTGGAGATTCCAGTTTTAAATAAAGTCATTCCACAACCTATATCATTTCCAATTATATGTGGATAGATAATACCTTCAGTTTCAACTGCTAGACCCACAGGTATTTTACCTGCATGTAAATCAGGCAATCCTACTATTCTTAAAATTCCATTTAATTTTGAAATATCTTCAAGTTGTCTCTTTGCTATATCTTCAATCCAACACTTGTTATTTGCTATTACTTTTATTTCACTCATACTTTGCTCCTTTTTAATATACTCCTGCCTTTAAAAAGTAGCAAAAAGCTGTGACTTTTAGCCACAGCTTTTTTATTTTTAAACTACAAAAGCAGGTGGCTATTTGTTAAAATACTCTTAAATGTTTAATACCTCATCATTTTTTGCTAACATAATAACCACTTCCTCTCATAATTAAAACAATACTAAAATTTTAATCTATATGTATATTATTTATAGACATTTATTTTAAAATGTACAATATATAATTTTTATATTATAGAACCTATAATAATCATTGAAATCATAACTATTGCTAAACCAGCAACAACAATTTTTTTATGTAATTTTCTTCTCACTTTACTTTTATCTTCTTTTTTGACCTGAACAATTTTTTTTGATTCTTCTTCTACTTTATCTTCAACCTCTATATATGCTTTTTCATACATTACCTTGCTAAGGTCAACAATAATATCATTAGCTCTAGTATACTTATTATTTCTACTAAGCAGCCTTTTTATAACATTTATAAGTTCTATATTTCCATTAATTGCTCTTATACTATTCCAGTCTAGTCCTTTATCAATCAATTGTAACATCTTTTCTTCTGAATTTGCTTCTCCAAAAGGTAATTTCTTAAATATAGACTCAAACAAAATAAGACCTGTTGCGAAAAAATCACTCTCTCTATCAGTATAGTTTATACATAGTTGATGTGGACACAAATACTTTCTATTTCCATAGCTTCTTGTATTAACCCCATTATTTGCTCTTGTAATTCCAAAATCACAAATTTTAATATTATATTCTGTATTCACTATTATACTACTTGATTTTAAACTGCCATGATATGAATAATTTCTATGTATCATTTCTAAAGCCTTTAAAACTTGTATCATTATATTTATAATTGCTTCTAGATGAAGATAATTCCCTAGAATTAATTCATCTAGGCCAATACCATCAAAGTCTTCGCTTACAATATAATACAATGTTGTTTCTTCTGTACAATGAATCCCAACATCAATTATTTTTAGTATATAAGGAGAGTTTATTTCATCTAAAGCAGTACTTTCATCAATTAAATTTGATACAAAATCTTCACAAATATAGTTATTGTGTTTTATAACTTTTATCAACACATTTTTTCTGTAAAAAACATCCCTAGCCTTATAGATTTTGTTAATTTCTAAAACGTCATCAGAATTTACTACCTCATACCTATTGCCTATAAAATTCAACCCTGTCACCTCCTCATACATTTTATATAACTAAATCTATTTATAATTATACCAATATATAGGAATATTTTCTATATATTAATGATTCTAATATCAAAACGACAATTAATAAGTCTACTCTTATACAAAAAACAAGAGAGTTCTCAACTCTCTTGTTTTTTGTATCAATTCAATAGTAATCTAAAAAATAATCTATTTTTTCAATTCTTTATAAGAACTATTTGATATATGTTCTCTTTTTATGACTTTCCCACTTAAGTCTTTATACACTCTATATGTAGAATATTTATCTTTTCCAGTGTTTTTTACTTCTATAGATATATTTGGTTTGTCACCAGAATTGCCATATACTATAGATGATACACTTCCTCCACCTGCATAATTTTTAATATATACGGGATGGTTATATGGATTTTTAAATTTTAAATTTAATCCTCCATCACTTACTGTAGCATCTCTACCTCTTGGCACATAAGTAGATGCAGATGAGTGATTTGTAACTTGTGTTATTTCCATACCTGAAAGGAGAGCTGCATTATAAACTGTTGAAGATGTTTGGCAAACTCCTCCACCTGCTGATTGCTCTAATTTCCCATAAACTATAACTGGTGCATCTTTGTAACCATTAGCTTTATTGCTAGGCCCTGTAAGCTTATTATATGAAAATTCTTCACCTGGCATTAGTAAAACATCACTAGTTTTTCTTGCTGACAATGCCACATTATATGCTCTACCTGATACAGATTGAGAATATGTTGTTGAATATTGACCTATAACAGAATTCACAGATTTTACTTGTTCTGTCGTTATATCTGGTTTTTGAAGATTTACTTTTAGTTCTAAAGACTTGTGCTCTTTATTTTTTATCATGTTGTATATAGATTCTTTATTTGATGCCAAGTCAAATTCTCTACCTATAACAGACTCTGTGTAATTTAATCCACCACTTCCAACACTAACTGAAGCATTTTTCATTTTAACATTGATACTATCAGCTACTGAAGATACTTGAGCACTAAGTTTTGCCTCATCATATCCAGATTCTATTTTTAGGGCTAGCTTATTTATTCTTATATCGATATATTTCTTTAAGTTTTGAAAGTAAGAACCTTTTTTTGTACTCTCATAAGCATTTTTTACAACTTCTTCTGTGTTATATTTTAAATCAATATCATTTGGAGATATTTTATAATCTTTTCCATCATAAGTAAGATTCAGGTCTTCTGGAGTATACTTATCTGTTATAGCTTTTAATGCTTCTTCTTTGGTCATATCAGATACATTTATATCTTCTATATATACATTTTTAGCTATTTTCCCATTATATAGAAATTTGTTGTTAAAAAAATAAGTAGACACACCTATTGCTACAGCTAAAACTGCTAATACTATTATGAAAGTTCGTTTTTTTTCTTTTCCTAATTTTGAAACCCTTGTTGTACTTCTGCTCATAAATTCACCTCACTTTAACACTAACTTAATTTATCTTAATTTTGCTTATTAAAGTTTCCCTTTCAAAACTACTTTAGATTATATTTGAATAGCTTTTTTTAAACAAGGCATTTAAGCAAATGTAACTTTATTGTAAATTTATGTCTTATAATTAGATTTCTTTTTGATACTTTTTAATTATATTTTTTTAATTATACCTTAATAAAAAATTTACCCCTTATTTACGAATATTGATTAATCTACATTAAAAATTAAATATATCCTATTACTGGATAATGGTCTGATAAATAAATCTTTTCTACTATATATCCTTTTAGTTCAGTTTTTCTATCAGCAAAAATATAATCTATCCTAGAATTTGACTTTTCAAAGGTTGCTAAGTGAGATTTATTTAGACAAACAGCCATATCATTAAACATATCTAAAGAGATATTTTTTTCATTGAAATCACCACATAAAACAACAGCTCCTACTAATCTATTTCTATAGTCTATTATTTCATCTAGTTGCTTTGTCCTCTCTTCTCTATCTAAACCTAAGTGTGTGTTTATAATATTTATAATTCTTCCATAATCATCTATGGTTATACAAAGCGCTCCTCGCTGTTCTTTTTTACTAGTTAAAAAAAAATGATTATTGTTTAATATTTTTAATTTTGTAAATGTACAAATTCCATATATCATATTTACCTTTTTTACATTTGTGGCAAATACACCATCCATATTTAAAACAGCCTTTAAAGCTAAAAATTGAGGGTATAGTACTTCCTGCAAACAAATCACATCACAATTTAATTGTTTTAAATACATTCCCATTTTAGATAATGTCAATTTATTATTTGAATCCATACCTTTATGAATATTGTAGGTTACTATTTTCATTAATATCACCTCTTATGCAGTATTATACCCTTGAGATTTAAACTCATTTATTTTTTAGTCTATAAAACACTGTACTGCTTTCTAAAAGTCAAGTAATCACAGATTTTATCACAAAAAACCTAACTTAAGTATTTATATTCTACATAAGTTAGGTTTTACAAAATTTTATAGTATTTATAATTTTATGCATTTTTAATGATGATTCTCCTTTTTTATTTTTTTCAATTTGCCTTCACTTACAACAAATAAAAATCCCATCTTTTTATATATTTCATCTAATTCAATTAAAGTCACTTCACCATTTTTTAAATTTGTTAATGTTATATCTTGTATTTTTCTTGATGGAATTATCATAAGTTATCAACACTCCTTTAAATTCTTTTTATCTTTATATTTAAATATATTTATGCATTGTGATATATATTCATAAATTATTAAAATAATTTCAAAAAACATCCGTTCTGCAAACATTCGTTCTATATATTTATTATACAT
>NZ_JAGWCT010000127.1:0-10624 GCF_020657815.1 Clostridioides sp. ZZV15-6597
CTTTAAAAGCACCTAAAAATCTAAAAGATATATTAAAAGTGGATACAAATAGCAAAATACTCGATGTAAAACTTATAAAAAATCCTATAAATAAAGAAAAAAATTTAAAACTATGTAATTTAATAATTGTTGGAAGTATAGAGTTTGAAATGGATTATAGTTGTAGAAATCATAGTAGATTTAAAGCAGTAAATAAATCAGATAATATTGATGACACTCAAGAAGATAAGGACTATAGAAGTAATATAAAAATGGCTAATGAAAATATAAAAAATTACAAAAATCAAATTAATATTAGTACTAACAAAATTAAAAAAGTAACTAAAACTTTTGGTTTCTCTTGCTCTATTTGTTCACCTGTTGGAATAGTTTATGAAGATGTAAAAAGTATAAATATAAAAACTGAACATGTATCAATAAATGAACTGAATAATGGCGAATTATTTATAAATACATCACTTCTATTATACTATTAATTAGTTGTACATAAAATTTAAAATTACTAAAGTAACTATATAGTTTAATGTATACAAATATTATTATAGATTAGATATAAGGTGATAATTATGTTAAAACGGTATCAATTATAAAAAATCAATTATCAAGTATTTATGACTTATAAATCGATTATAAATCCTTAATAATCACCTCTTACCAAACAATTTATTCTAATATTATAATGACAATTATATAGTTTAAGAATAAAAGTGTTAGCAAAGTTAGAGATAAGAAATTTGTGATTCTTGAGGAACTTTTAGCTTACAATATATCTGTAATAAATAAAATTAAGCATCTAGATTTACGCTAAAATAAGACAAATATGTTAAAAAAATGATAAGTTATGAGAACTTTTGCCATCTTCAATTAATATATTATTACTAGTAATAACTTTAAAATCATATTACTATTATATAAATTTTAGCTTTAAAAGAAGGTGACAAAAAGTAAATGAAAATATGCATAACAGTAGGTCATAGTATACTAAAAGGTGGAAAAAGTACAGGTGTAAATGCAATAGTTGATGAGTATAGTTATAATAAAAAATTAGCTCCTATGCTAGCAGAGATGCTTATAAGTCAAGGTAATGCAGTAGATGTAATAATTTGTCCAGAAAGACATTTTGTAGCAGAAAAGGAAGAGTTTTTTTATAGAGTTCCAAAAATAAATAGTGGCAAATATGATTTACTAGTAGAGCTACATTTAAATAAAAGTGATGGAAAAAGCTTTGGTGCAGAAGTACTTTATTATGGTAATGAAGGATTAGAATATGCTAAAAGAGTATCTAATAAACTTGGGGAACTATTTGAAAATAGAGGAGCTAAAAAAAGAGAAAATTTATATATATTGAGAAACACCAATCCAGTTGCAATACAAATTGAAAGTTTTTTCTGTGATAATATGGATGATTGTAATAAAGCCAATGAAGCAGGTTATGACTATATAGCACGATTAATAACAGAAGGTATTTTGAATAAAGATATAGGTATGTGAGATTATGGTAATTTAGGTATTGATTAATACCTTTTAATCTTAGATATAAATTGAAACAATGTCTAGAAATATAGATTAAACCTAAAAAGTATACTAATTCAGTCTATTTAAGTCGATTAAATTATCTAAAAAAATACCCCTTGAAAATATTGATTTATCAATGTTAATAAGGGGTATTTTTTTGTAAGATTTTATTTTGATTTAAGGACTAGTTTATAATTTTTTGTTGCGAAAATCTATATATGTAGGATAATAAAAACTATAAAAATATTGACATCTTACATTATAATAATAGAATGGAGAAAAATATAATTGATAAGATGAAAATAAATATAGTAAGGTGGTAACATATGAAATATACATTCGAAAGTTTTAAATTAGATAAAAAGATACTTAAGTCATTAAAAAATTTAGAATATAATGTGCCTTCTAAGGTACAAATAGAGGTTATTCCAGAATTGTTAAATAATAAAAATATAGCAGTAAAATCAAAAACAGGAAGTGGGAAAACAGCAAGTTTTGCAATACCTATATGTGAAAATATTGATATAGAGTATAATAATATTCAAGCACTTATAGTAGTACCAACGAGAGAATTAGCACTACAGGTAAAAGATGAAATATCAGATATAGGAAGGTTAAAGAAGGTGAGATGTAGTGCTATATTTGGTAGACAATCTATAAAAGAACAAATAACTGAGTTAAAACAAAGGGTTCATATCGTTGTAGCTACTCCAGGTAGAATAATTGACCATATAAATAGAGGTACTATTAATTTAGAAAAAATGAAGTATTTAATAATAGATGAAGCTGATAAAATGTTTAACAAAGGTTTTCTTGAACAAATGGAAACAATATTAACCAATATACCGAAAGAGAGAACGTTAGGTCTTTTTTCAGCTACGATAGGTGAAGAGATAGAATATATATGTGAAAAATATATGCCAGATTATAGTATTATAAATGTAGAAGGAAATGAAAGTAATACTAATGAAGGATTAAGACAAATAGATGACAAAATAATCAAGTCAAAGGAAAGAAATAAGTATATAGTTTTAAAAGAATTAATATACAGTGAAAATCCAAGAAGTGTAATAATATTTTGTAATACTAAAGAAAAAGTATCTAAATTATATAACAAAATGAGTAAAGAAGGTTTTTTGGTAAGAGAGTTACATGCAGATTTATCCCAAGAAAAAAGAATATTTGTGATTAAGGATTTTAAAAATATAAAGTTTAATGTATTAGTTAGTAGTGATGTAGCATCTAGAGGAATACATATTGATGATATTTCTTTAGTGATAAATTATGATGTACCACAAGATAAGGAAAACTATATACATAGAATAGGTAGGACTGGGAGAAAAGGAAATAGTGGAAAAGCTATTACTATAGTAGATGAAAAGGATGAAAAATATATAGAGAATATAGAAACATATGTAGGATATAAAATAAATGAGTTAACTAATATAGAACAAAGTAGTATTATACAGGGTAAAGTTTTATTTGAAGAATATTCAAAAGAAATTTTGAAAGAAGTATCGAAAAGAAAAAAAATGGATAAAAATCCACACAAAAGTAAATGTATAAAACCAAATCTAGAAAATGAAGTTGTTAGATTATATTTAAATGCTGGTAAAAAGAAGAAAATAAGGGTCTTAGATATAGTTGGAGCATTTAGCAATATAAAAGGTATTACTAATGATGATATAGGTGTAATCGAAGTTAAAGATTTATGTTCATATATAGATATATTAAATCACAAGGGAGATTTAATATTAAAAAAATATAAGGAGATACCTATAAAGAAAAAAATGGTTAAGGTGAAAAGAGATATACGATAATTCAGTGTAATAGAAAAAAGAATTTGATTAAGAGGTATTATTATGAAATATTTTGGAAATGGGTTAAGTGAAGTACACAAAGAATTAAATAAAATCATACGTAAAGAAGAAAAAATAGAACAGGCGAAAGCACTATTTTTGGAAATTCATTCAAAATTACATCTCTCAGAAATATCAAATACAGAAAAAAATGAAGTGGACAAGCTTATTTATGACTTAAACAGAAATGAATATGCTATTATGCCAACAAGTAAGGACGAAACTATTGCGTGGGTTTTGTGGCATATTGCAAGGATTGAAGATTTAACAGTAAATGTACTGGTTGCCCAAAAAGAACAAATTTTTAATGAACAATGGAAAGAGAGATTGAATGTTTTCATTACAGATACAGGAAATACTCTCTCTGATAATGAAATTATGAATTTAAGTAAAAGTATCAATATTGATGAATTGCTTTGCTATCGAAATGAAGTTGCAAAAAACACAAGAGAGGTTGTTAAGAAGTTGAAATCTGAAGATATGAAGCGAAAGGTTTCTCCAATTGATTTAGAAAGGATTTTGGTAACTGGTGGAGTAACAAAGCATGGAGATTCTATTTGGTTGCTGGACTTTTGGGGGAATAAAGATATTGCTGGCATTTTGCTTATGCCTCCTACTCGACATGTTATACTTCACTTGAATGATTGTTGCAAATGGAAAGAACATTTTCGTACAAAAAAGAAACTTTACAGAAGTTAAATTACAATAAATTAAGTAAATAACAAATCAACTAAAGGTATTATTGATTTTAGCTATACTCTAAGCTATACTATTTTTAAGTGTTTATGACAATAGTTATTTTAAATGTAAGTTGTAAATATATATTTATAGAAATATTAAAGGGGGGAAATATATGGCATATTTTAACTATAATAACAAACAGTGCTACTATAATGAAGTTGGAGATGGTACGCCATTACTTTTTTTACATGGAAATACAGCTTCTTCTAAGATGTTTGAGAATATAATAGATTTTTATAAAGATGAATATAAAGTAATATTAATTGATTTTGTGGGTCATGGCAAATCTCAAATGGTTGATAAGTTTTCTGTCGATTTATGGTTTGATGAAGCTATGCAAGTTATATGTTTTTTAGAAAAGATGAACTATAAAAAAGTAAATATAATTGGTAGTAGTGGAGGAGCTCTTGTTGCATTAAATGTTGCACTTGAAAGACCTGATTTAGTGAATAAGGTAATTGCAGATAGTTTTGAAGGAGAGGTTCCTCTAGAGTCATTTGTGCAAAATGTAAAATTAGAGCGTGAAGCATCAAAGCAAGATGATGATGCAAAAGCTTTTTATATTTACAATCAAGGCGAAAATTGGGAGCAAGTAGTAGATAATGATACAGAAGCTATTTTTGAACATTATAAAACTATAGGTAAATTTTTTCATAAGCCCCTAGAAACTATGCAACCAGATGTGCTTTTAACAGGAAGTAAAGAAGATGAATTTGTATCTTTAGTGTCTTTTGATTTTTATGAAAATACATTTTCTTCACTTCTTAAAAAGATTAAAAATGGGAAAATACATGTGTTTAATAAAGGTGGACATCCTGCAATTTTATCAAATGGTCTTGATTTCTCAAAAATAGCTAAAGAATTTTTAAAGAAGTAATTTAAAAATCTTTGTACATAAGAATGTGTAACAAACATTGGAAAAGAGACTTATAAAAAGTAATAAATATTGCCTATAAAAAGGATACTTGATTATTTCATAGAGAATTTATCAAGTATCCTTTTAAATGCTAAATCAATTGACATAGCTTTTCTAATGAGGCAGATTTATACTTATTTTTATTTATTACTACAGTAATATCATTAAAAAGTTTAAAATCAGGAATGAATATCTGCATAAGGTTTCCTTTTTCTATTTCTTGCTCAACTAGAATTTTAGGAAGAATTGAAACACCTAAACTATTTTTAGTAGCTTCTATTAGGGATTGTGAATCTACACTTTCCCAGCTTGCATGTACTTTGTAACCTTGCAAGGTTGCAGCTGATTCAAAAGTTTCGCGTACAGCACTTCCTCTTTCTCGTAATAGTAAATCCATACCCAATAGTTGAGATAAACTTAATTCGGCAGTACTACAATAACTTGGTGAAGATACAATGCATAATTCATAAGAAGAAAATTTCCTTATTTCTAATGAGCCTTGTATGATTTTCCCTTCAATAAAAGCTATATCAACCTTTCCTTGTTTCAATAATTTTAATGCTTTTAATGCACTATGGACTTCAACGTTAATCTTAGTATTTGGAGATATTTCTTGAAATTTCCTTATTAACTGAGGAAGCCATATTTGAGCAAACGTAATACAAGAAGCAATATGTATGGGAGTTTCATACTCTAAGTTTTTAATCCTTGATTCAACATTTTCTAGATTTTCAAGTATTGGTAAAATTTCTTGTAAAAGAAGTTCTCCAGTTTTTGTTAATTTAACACTTTTATGTAATCGCTCAAATAATTTGGTTTCAGCTTCATTCTCAAGTTCTCTTATTGCATGAGAAACTGCTGATTGTGTAATAAATAAATTATTTGCAGCTTTAGTAAAATTTTCTACTTTTGCAACTTCTCTAAAAATAATGCAATGTTTAAAATTCATAATCAGACTCCTTTACTCATGAATTAAATTCATGTCTGCAACAATATTTTATCATTTTACAAATAGCAGTACAACATTTATAATATGTCCATGTGCACATAGAAAGGAATATTATGAGAAAAAATATTAAATTGTATTTATGGCTTTGCTATATAAATTTATTTATAAGTGCCTTTACTTTTGGTGGAGGATATGTTGTTGTTCCCATGATAAAAAAGTACTATGTTATGGATAAAAAAATATTTAGTGAATCAGAGCTTATGGAAATGGCTACGATTGCTCAATCTTCACCTGGAGCAATTGCAATTAACTTAAGCATTTTAGCAGGTAAAAGAACAGCTGGATTTATAGGAGTAATTATCAGTTGTATTTGTTCAATTATACCTCCTATAGTAATTTTAGGTCTTGTTTCAAGGTGGTATGTTGCGTTTTCTTCAAATATTTATATAATTGCAATCTTAAAAGGTATGCAAGCATGTGTTGCTGCATTGATTGTAGATTTGACTATAGATATGTATAAAATGATTCTTAATGAGAAATCAATGTTATTAAATCTATTAGTACCATTTTCATTTATTGCTTGTACTTTTTTTAAAATTAATGTAATACTCGTATTACTTTTAAGTTGTTTGATTTCTTTGTTTGCTATATATATTCAACTTCGAAAAAAGGAGGGGAGTATATGATTATAAATTTATTCTTTACATTTTTGAAAATAGGAATGTTTAGTATAGGTGGTGGTTATGCTATTATTCCACTTATACAGGAACAGGTAGTTTTTAAGCAAGGATGGATAACACAAAAGGTTTTTACTGATATTATCACAATTTCTCAAATGACTCCTGGCCCATTAGCTGTTAATACTTCTACCTTTGTTGGTATGCAAGTGGCAGGAATTGAGGGTGCTATATCAGCAACAGTTGGATGTATAATATCAGGAATAATTATTTCTATATTTTTATATGAATTTTTTAAGAAATATAGGAATTCGAAATTTGTTTTTGAAATTTTAAATGGACTAAAAGCATCATCTTTAGGATTAATCATCTCAGCAGGATTTACAATTATATTGTTGACATTTTTTGGTTCTTCAAATTATTATACTACCAATATTTTCAAAAATATAGATATTGTAGCTGTTATTTTATTTTGTTGTTCACTGTATTGTTTACGAAAATATAAGATTGGACCTATACTTATGATGGTATTATCTGGATTGTTTGGATTAATTGTATATTTGTAAAGAAGGTCAATATATAGGTAAAGAAAGGTTTACATATAATGTGAAAAGTTTAAGATATTATGGAGTCTCCTATATTTTAGGAAACTCCTGTTTATCAATTATAAATAACATAGTAGTATTTTATTTTTACTTGCCATATATCTCACTTTCAATTAAACAAGTCCATTATCTCATTATCAGATAAACTTCTTAATACACCTTCATTAGAAAGCTCTCCATTTATAAATTGATTTATAAGCTCTTTTTTACTTTCTTGTAATTTTATTATCTTTTCTTCTATGGTACCTTTAGCAATTAACTTTATAACTTGTACTACATTTTTTTGACCAAATCTATGAGCTCTGTCACTAGCTTGATTTTCTACTGATGGATTCCACCATGGGTCAAAGTGGATTACAATATCAGCAGTTGTAAGATTTAATCCTGTCCCACCTGCCTTTAAAGATATTAAAAAAACTTTTTTGTCAGTACTCTTATTAAATTCATCTACAAGTTCAAGCCTTTCTTTAGCACTAGTTTTACCATCTATATAGTGATATGCAATTTTACACTTATCAAGTTCCTTACCTATGTTTTTAAGGACAGATGTAAATTGCGAAAATAATAATATCTTGTGATTTTCATTTATACTATCTCTAAGTATTTCTAGACACGTTTCTATTTTTGAACTTTTTTTATTATAATCTTTTACCACTATACTTGGGTCCAAACAAAGTTGTCTTAGTTTAGTTAAATAAGAGAAAATAACTATTTTATCTTTCTTAAGATTCTTATCTTTCATTTTATCTTGTATATCTTTTGCATATACACTATATATTTTTTTCTGCTCCTTATTTAATTCAACAAAAAAGTTTTTCTCAATCTTATCTGGCAGTTCTTTCATTACTTCTTTTTTACTTCTTCTAAGAATAAAAGGTTTTATTAGTCTTTTTAAATTTTCAACATTATCTTCTTTATTTATAAATAACTCTTGAAATTTTCCTCTACTATATAAATATCCAGGCATTATAAAATCAAATATAGACCATAACTCTAATAAATTGTTTTCCATAGGTGTACCAGTAAGTGCAAATTTATTTTTGGCATTTATATTTTTTACAGCTTCTGTTACTAAAGCCACTGGATTTTTAATGTTTTGAGCCTCATCTATTACACAATAATCAAAAACTATTTCACTATATCTTTCTAAGTCATTTCTGAGAGTACCATATGTTGTAAGGACTACATTAAAATCGTTTATTTTTCTAAAACACTTTTCTCTATCTTTTTTATTTCCATGTATCAATAGAACTTTTATATCTGGAGCAAATTTTTCAAATTCATTTTTCCAATTATAAATAAGTGATGTTGGCGTAACAATAATACTTTTTTTACTGGACACAGATAATAAAAATGTAATAGTTTGTATTGTTTTTCCAAGTCCCATTTCATCAGCTAATATACCACCAAATTTATAAAAATCTAAAACTTTAAACCAATTAAAACCATTTATTTGGTAGTCACGTAGATTTGCTTTTAAATTACTTGGAATTTCTGGACTTATAACATTAAAATTTCTAAATTTTTCACATGTATTTTCTAATTCTTTTTCACCATTTATAAATTTTAAGTTTTTACCTTTTATCATTTCATTTATATACAGAGCTTTATTATTATGAATTTTATTATCTTTTGATTTATCAATTACATCCAAATTTTCAACCAGTTCAAAAAAGTCTTTAGTTTCTTTTTCTGATAAGTCTATAAAACTTCCATCTTTTAGTTTATAAAAAGTACGTTTTTCTTGGAGAGCTTTTAGAATATCTTTGTACTCTTTTGGATTTATATCAGATATATTAAAATTAAATTCTAGATAATTTTGATTAGTTTGATTAATTGAAGCTTGAATTGATGAAGAATTATATATTTTCTTCAATTTAAACTTCTCAGAATAATAGATATCTCCAAATTCCTTTAAAGGTTCTAACTGTAAATCTAAAAATGTAAATAGGTCATAGTCAGTTCCTTTAAATGTATATCTGTTATTTTCTTTTACAAATTGTGAAGAAAGCATTTTATTTTCAATTTTAGCCTCTTTTTGTATGTTAGGAAGTATAAATTTTTTACCATCTTCATCATCATAGATATACTTTATGTCGCAACATACATTGCCATCAATTATATCAAAGTAAAACTCTGTTTCAAAATCGTTTGCGATATTATTTTTTATGTTTTCATCCAAATAAACTTCTTTGGATATTGACTTTAATTTAGGAACTAATAGACCTAAAACATCTTTAGAGTCTTCTTTATCAAATTTTAATTCTTTAGATTTTGATAATACTTGATAGATTTTTGAATAATCGCGAGCCTTTTTATGAGACAATAAGTAGATATTATTGTCATATAAAAGTACATCATTCTTTCTAGTAAGTGGAACAGGTAGTAAGTCTTTGGAAGATAAGACAATTTTATCTTCTATATTTTTAAAATTAAATTTTATTGGTAAAATATCACTTAATACTTTTGGATGATATTCTTCTTTAGAAAAAATAAGAGTAAAATCCTTGTATTTAAGAGCATTCAAAAATTGTTTCAGAGAACTCATATTTATTTCCATGAACTTTTTTGAATATGATGAAGAAAAATTATATGAAAGATTTGTTCCATATTCTTCTATCATATCTATCAACTGCTCATCTTCATCAGCAAAATAATGGATATTAGGATTATAAATAAATTTTTTTCCAAACTCTAATTCATATCCATTAAGTTTTGAATATGCAAATTCAGTAATATTTTTTAAAACATACATTTTATTGATTCCAATTTTAAACTCAGCAATTGCTTTATTTGAATCAATGCTTAATAATACATCTAAATTGACTCTTTCTTTTTTAGTATCATTAAAAAAAGAAAGTAGTTGTTTACTTAAATCCAAGCTGACTTTAGAATCAGTCTTAGAAAGTTTATCTTTATCCTCATCTAATATGTCTATTAGAACAGGAGGAATGTCATTTTTACTTTTTATTTGCTTTAGGCTTTTTATCACGATAGCAACTAGATGTTTACATATAAAGATGCTTCGATTTGTAATATTTGATTGACAATCAACACAGCTACAGTCACTTTCAATTATTTTAAAGTGTTTTATATCTATTGTTATTGAATTAAAATAAAAGCTATAATTATCCTCAGAATTGACTCCACCACGAAATGTTAGCAAGTTATTTTGTAAGTCATCAATATCAATGTCTATATAATCAACTAATTGATTATTATAGTATTTTATACCTCTTGACCATCTTGATGGTTCTGTATTTCTTTTGATTAATTTATATATCATATCTATTTTCATCTTATTCACCTTACCTCACTGTATATATTATAATCTAAATCTATTCAATTTACACTCTAAATAC
>NZ_JAGWCT010000128.1:0-10316 GCF_020657815.1 Clostridioides sp. ZZV15-6597
TAACAATATAGTCTATAATAATAAAAAATAGCTTTCAAGGTTTATCATAAATACTATCTGTACAAATTTCCATTCTAAATTATAACACACAATATTGCTGTATTCCTGTCAAATGTAAATTTTTCCCATATAGAAACCTAAAAAAAGATAACTTTTTTAGAAAAATTATCTCTTATAATTTACAATTAATATACTATTATTTTTAATAAAAAATTAAAGGCCAAAAAGTAGTAAAGTTTACTTTTTAGCCTTTAACTTTATTAATTATTCATTTATTTCGTGTAAGAATAGTCCACATCTTACCTTAGGTTCAAACCATGTTGACTTAGCTGGCATTATCTTGCCTGCATCTGCTACGCTTATTAAATCCTCAATACTAGTAGGATACATTGCAAACGCTACCTTCATATCTTCATTAACTCTTCTTTCTAATTCCTCAATACCTCTAATTCCACCAATAAAATCGATTCTCTTATCTACTCTAGGGTTTTCAATTCCTAAAATAGAATCAATCACATAATTTTGTAGTATAGAAATATCTAATGAGTCAACTGGGTCTTCTATGTCTAACAAATTCTTATTTGCCTTCATTTTGTACCATTTATCACCTAGATACATCCCGAAAGTTCCTTTTTTGTCAGGTTTATATTTTTCTTTACCTTCCATTTGTTCTATATCAAAATTTTCTTTTATTTTATTTATAAATTCTTCTTCATTTAAACCATTTAAGTCTTTAATAACTCTATTATAATCTAAAACCATTAGATTTTCATCTGGTGCAATCATTGCTATAAAATAATTAAATTCTTCTCTTCCAGTATAGTTTGGATTTTTAGCTCTCATTTCTTTAGCTACATTTTCTGCTGAAGCTGTTCTATGATGACCATCTGCAATATATAAATAATCTAATTTTCCAAATTCATTTACTAAATTGCATATTATATCATCACTATCAATCTTCCACACTGTATGCTCTATCTTGTCATCTGTTACAAAATCATATAAAGGTTCATGATTATCCATAAAATCATTTATCATATCATCTATTAATCTTTGATGTTTGTAAGTTACAAGTATAGTTCCCGTATTAGCATCACAGTATTTTATATGATTAGTTCTATCAACTTCCTTTTCTGGTCTAGTGTACTCATGTTTTTTTATTGTTCCATCTAAACTTTCATCAACTGATATACATGCAACTATACCAACTTGAGCTCTGCCATCCATAACTTGTTTATATATATATATACAATCTTTTTCATCTTTTACTAGAATTTCTTGTTTTCGAAATTCATCCAAATTTTCTCGTGCTTTTAAATAAACTTTTTCATCATATAAATTTATATTTTCATCTAAATCAATTTCTGATTTATCTATATGCAAAAATGAATATGGATTCCCTTTTGCAATTTCTCTAGCTTCTTCACTATTCATAACATCATAAGGAAGTGCTGCTACTTTATCTACTATATATTTATTTGGTCTAATCGCCTTAAATGGTTTAATCGTTGCCATTACTAAATTCCTCCTAATTGTATAAAATATTTTATAATGCTACCCCTATTAGATTGTTGAAGTCAAGAAAGTAGTCTTGAATCACATTTACAATTTCTTCTCCAATTCTTTCTTGAGCTTCTACTGTAGATGCACCAATATGAGGTGTAGGAGAAACTCTTGGGTGATTTACTAAATCTAGATTTAATGTAGGTTCTTGCTCATAAACATCTATAGCTGCTGCTGATAATTTCCCCTCATCTAATGCTTTTAGTAAATCTTTTTCGTCAACCAAACCTCCTCTTGCACAGTTTATTAAATAAGCTCCATCTTTCATCTTATTTATTTCTTTTTCAGTTATTACTGCCCCCTTATTCTTATCAAAAGGTATGTGTAAAGATAAGAAATCTGCTTTTTGTAAAACTTCTTCCATATCACAGAATCTATATTTGTTAAAGCCTTGCGCTTCACCCATTATATCAGTATATATAACATTCATACCTAATAGCTCTGCCCTCTTTGCAACTTCTTTTGCAATTCTTCCAAAACCTACAAGTCCTAATGTTTTTCCATTAATTTCTGTACCTTTGTATTTTTTCTTTTCCCATTTTCCATCTCTCATAGTTACATTTGCAGTATTTATGAATCTTGCAAGTACAAATAATTGACCTATTGTAAGTTCTGCAACAGATATACTACTTGCATTTGGAGTATTCATAACTTTTATGCCATTAGCTTCTGCATATTTAACATCTATATTGTCTAATCCTACTCCACCTCTTACTATCAATTTTAACTTTTTACCTTCTAATGCTTTGTCTATTACATCCTTAGTAACCTTAGTAGCTGAACGTACTACAAGTACATCAACATCTTTAAGTTTCTCTCCTAAAACATCCTTTTCATAAAACTCCTCTATCACATTAAAATCTAACTCTCTCAATTTTCTCGCTGCATCTTTCTCTATTCCATCAGTAATTAATATATTATACATAACAAACGCCTCCAATTATATTCACTTAATTTTTCCAATTTTTATTTTTTAAAGTATTTTCATCACTAAAAAACTTTATTTAATTACACTTTCTATTCATATAATTTTCAAAATATTTTTTATTAAAGTCATATCAAATTTTATTAATGTTTGTTAAAAATTTAATATGTAATTTTCATAAAACACATTTTATTTTATATATTTTAAATTTAACTTAAAATACACATAATTTTGTAATATTACTTATTAAAACCTAATATATCATCAATATTATTTAATAATTCTTGTACATCTTCGACAGTATAGTCACCCATATGTGAAATTCTAAAAGTTTTTTCTTTTAAATTGCCATAACCATTTGCTATTTGGAATCCTCGTTCTTGTAATTTTGAATTTAAATTTGATACACTAATACCTTGAGTATTTTCTATAACAGTAAGTGTATTGGATAAGTGATTTTCATTGGTAAAAATTTGGAAGTGTTTTTTAGCCCAGATTCTAACTAAGTTTGCCATGTCTTCATGTCGTTTGAATCTGTTATCTAGGCCTTCATCTAATATATTATCTAATTGGAAATCTAAAGCGAACATGTGAGAAAGAGATGGTGTTGAAGGGTATTGGTAGTTTTTCTTGATTAAGTATTCATACATTTCTAACAAATCAAAATAAACTCCTCTAAAAGGTACTTGCTTAGCTCTATCGATTGCTTTTTGAGAAAATGTGCAAATAGACATTCCTGGTGGTAATCCCAGTGCTTTTTGTAATGATGTTATACAAATATCTATTCCAATCTTATCAACCTCGACTTTTATTCCACCGGCTGAACTTACAGTGTCTACACAGTAGACCACATCTTTATATTTTTTAACAACTTCTCCAATTTCTTCTATTGGATTTCTTATTCCAGTTGAAGTTTCATTGTGAGTTACGGTTATTAAATCATATTCTCCGGTAGAAAGCACCTTATCAACCATTTCTGGTGTTGTTGCCTCTCCTAATTCAACTTTAAATATATCCGCTGGGACATTATTAGCCACTGCCATTTTGTACCATCTATCACCAAAGGATCCACAGGAAAATACTGCTGCCTTTTTGGATGTACAGGAACGAATGGAGCCTTCCATTAAACCAGTTCCGGACGACGTGGATAAAAGTATCGTGTTGTTGGTATAGAATAATTTTTGCATTTTTTCACTTATACTTTTTTGAAGTATAGATGCATCTTTCCCTCTATGCCCTATCATTGGTGTAGCCATCTTTTCCAAGACTTCTGCTCTAACATCAATAGGACCAGGAATAAATAATTTCTTACTCATTATAATTCCCTCCTTTTTTAGTTTGTAATATGGATAGTGTGTTTACTGTCCTTATTTTTAATATCTATAATATCAAGCTAAATTAAGTATGTCAACATAAAAATTATTTTTTATATATAATTTATTTTCTATATTTTGTGAAATCATCCATTTTGCACCTTATCATTAGTTTGAATTTTCTGAATTTATTCACCAAAAAAAATACACTTTTTAAATATATAAATTATTTTTTTTAGCGTATAAATTTAATGCTATTATAAGAATTTTTTTTTAGTATAGCTAAGTTATTTTTATCTTATATTTTTTAATTTTATATTTTTTGATATATCATTTGACATAGCAAATATGTAATTACTTAAAGTTCAATATATTCAACTTTTTCTTCTGATTCAGCAAAAAACCATTCTTCATCAGAAAAATCACCTTCTGCTATTTGACCAATAGGCATCTTCATATATTTTCCAGTTGCTGTTACTGCTATCTCTCCATTTGGCAAAATTATTTCCCCTGTACCTTCAAATAATTTTCTATTTTCTTTAGTTATCCTTCCAACTACTCTTATAGTAGCATCTGTTGGTACTGGTTTTTTATATTTCAATTCCAAAGATACTGTCACACCCCATATTTGGTCATCATTTATACTTACAGCTCTTCCAATAGTCTCATCTAATATTGCAGCAGACATACCTCCATGAACTCTCCCTGGATAACTCTGATGCCAATCTTTTGTATTACAAATTGATACAAGTTCTCCATTTTCAAGTTCATAAAAATCTGCTTTTAGTCCTAATTCATTTTGTGTTCCACAAACTAAACAAGATTTACTACTATTTTGCTTTTTTAAAACCTTATACTTTCCCAAAAACTCCATCTCCTAACTAATATTGATAGCCACTTAATATTCATAATACTAAAATATATTATATAATATTAATTAAATCCCTGCAAATTTCTAATAAGCAAAAATAGGCTATTTCAGCATTAAAATCTTAATCCAAAGTATTATTTTCTAAAAAAAGCACAATATGATTTTATGTAATTAAAATTACCTAAAATCACATCGTGCTTTAAAAATAAAATATATCTTATACCCTAAATATAAAACTATGCCACAATAAATTTTTTACTAATTCCCCCAATTATATGACCCAATTGTATTATATAAATTAAACTATAATTCTAAATTTCATTTACTATTAATTCTCCCATTTTCTTTGTCCCAACAACAGTTCCTATACTATTATATATATCACTAGTTCTGTATCCTTTTCTAAGTACATTTTGTACTGCATCTTCAATGCATTTAGCTTCATCTTCTAGATTAAAGCTATGTCTTAACATCATTGCCACAGATAAAATAGTTGCAATTGGATTTACAATATCTTTTCCAGCTATATCAGGAGCACTCCCATGTATTGGCTCATACATTCCAAAGCTATCTTCTCGAAGTGATGCAGATGGTAACATACCTATAGAACCTGTAACCATGGATGCTTCGTCAGATATTATATCTCCAAATATGTTATTAGTCACTATTACATCAAATTGGCTAGGGTCTCTTACAACTTGCATAGCAGCGTTATCAACATACATATGTGATAGCTCTACATCATCAAATTCTTTAGCTAAGCTCTCCATAATACCTCTCCAAAGTCTTGAACTTTCAAGCACATTTGCTTTATCTATACTGACAAGTTTATACTTTCTATTTCTAGCGATTTCAAAAGCCCTTCTTCCAATTCTTCTTATTTCATTTTCATTGTATACCTCTACATCATAAGCCTCTTCAACACCATCAATAATCTTTCTTCCACGTTTTCCAAAATAAATGCCCCCTGTTAACTCCCTCACAACAACAAAATCAATGCCTTTTTCTACTATATCTGCTCTAAGTGGTGAAGATTCCTTTATACTTTCATATATAGTTGCTGGTCTCAAATTTGCAAATAAACCTAAGGATTCTCTCAATTTTAAAAGACCTGCTTCTGGTCTTGTATCTCCCTTACATTTATCCCACTTTGGACCTCCAACAGCTCCAAGTAATACCGCATCGTTTTTTCGACATATTTCAACAGTTTTATCAGGTAGAGGTTCTCCAGTTTCATCAATTGCACATCCTCCAGCCAATACATATTCACAATCAAATTTATGATTAAATTTATAACAGATTTTATTTAAGACCTTTATACCTTCTTCTATAATTTCTGGCCCAACACCATCACCTTTTATGACTGCTATTTTACAATTCATACACCATTACCCCCTGTTTACCTTTATTGAGTTAATTAGACCTTCATTTGTTATGATATTTTGCATAAACTCAGGAAATGGTTCTGCCTTATATTCTGCTCCTTTTGTTATGTTTTTTATTACACCTGTTGAAAAATCCACTTCTATAGTATCGCCTTCTTCTATACTATTAGCAGCTTCCTCACATTCAAGTATTGGAAGCCCTATATTTATAGAATTTCTAAAAAATATTCTAGCAAAAGTTGATGCAATTACACATGATACTCCACTTTCTTTTATTACGATTGGAGCATGTTCTCTTGATGAACCACACCCAAAATTTTTAGTTGCAACTATAATGTCTCCAACCTTTACTTTAGATACAAATTTATCATCAATATCCTCCATACAGTGCGTTGCTAATTCCTTATAATCAGCTATATTTAAATATCTAGCTGGTATTATTACATCTGTATCTATATTATCACCAAATTTAAAAACCCTTCCATTAGCAATCATAAACTTTACCTCCCTTAAATTATTTCTGATGGTTTTGATATTTTTCCAGTTATAGCTGATGCTGCTGCTACAGCTGGACTAGCAAGATACACTTCTGAATCAACATGACCCATTCTTCCTACAAAGTTCCTATTTGTTGTTGAAACTGACCTTTCTCCTGCTGCAAGTATACCCATATGACCTCCAAGACATGGTCCACATGTTGGTGTAGAAACAGCTGCTCCTGCTTCTATAAAGGTAGTAATATAGCCTTTTTCTATTGCTTCAAGATATACCTTTTGAGTTCCAGGAAATATCATTACTCTAACTCCATCTGCAACTTTTTTACCTTTCATGATTTCAGCTGCAATTTCAAGGTCTGATATTCTTCCATTTGTACAAGAGCCTATTACAACTTGGTCTATCTTTATATCTTTCTCAATCTCATCTACTGTTTTAGTATTTTCAGGAAGATGTGGAAAAGCTACTGTTTCTTTTAATTCAGCTAAGTCAATTTCATATATTTCATCATAAATTGCATCTTCATCTGCTTCGTATACATTTACAACTTTTTCTGTTGTTGTACACTTATGTGAATTTATATATTCTATAGTTTTATCATCTACTGGAAAAATTCCATTTTTAGCTCCTGCTTCTATTGCCATATTACAAATAGTAAATCTATCATCCATAGATAGATTACTTACTCCATCTCCACAAAATTCCATAGATTTGTAAAGTGCTCCATCAACACCTATCTTCCCTATTATATGAAGTATCACATCTTTTCCAGTTATCCATTTATTTGGCTTATTCTTTAGGACAAATTTTATTGCACTAGGTACCTTAAACCAACATTTTCCTGTAGCCATCCCAGCTCCCATGTCAGTTGAACCTACGCCAGTGGAAAAAGCGCCTAATGCTCCATATGTGCAAGTATGAGAATCGGCACCTATGATTACATCTCCTGCTGTTACTATACCTTTTTCAGGAAGAAGAACATGTTCTATTCCCATATCTCCTACATCAAAGAAATTGACCACTCCTTTGGATTTTGCAAAACTTCTTGTAAACTTACACTGCTCTGCACTCTTTATATCTTTATTAGGTGTAAAATGGTCCAAAACTATTGCCACTTTAGACTTATCATAAACCTCTTCAATTCCTAACTTTTCAAACTCTCTAATAGCTACTGGTGATGTTATATCATTTCCTAAAACTATATCTAGGTTTGCTTCAATCAATTGTCCTTTCTTAACCTCATTTAAATTAGCATGTTTCGCTAAGATTTTCTGCGTCATAGTCATCCCCATTTTCTGCTTCCTCCTCAATATAACTTTTATTTATTGCATTCATAAGAGCATTAATAGCTGCTGTGTTTATATTTTCTGATATGCTTACCCCAAAATAAACTTTATCATTATGTTCTATTCCAACATAGGCTACACCTCTTGAATGTGAACCTTCCTCTAATGCATGTTCCCAATAATATCTAAATTTATAATCTTTCATGCCACATTGTTTTAATGCGTTGTTAAATGAATCTACAGGACCATTTCCTATTCCAACAATTCTTTGTTCATTACCCATATAGGTTACTCTTGCAGTCATCTCAATCATATTAGTATCATCAGAATCATCATTCTCATAATTTATTTCATCCATTGATTTTATCTTATACTTCTTAACTTTATAAGGACTCTCAACATCAATATATTCCTTCTTAAATAAGTTAAATATTGATTCACTACTAAGTTCTTCTCCTATTCTATCAGATTCCATTTTAACTACATTTCCAAAATGAGAATGCATATTTTTAGGTATCATGAAACCATAATCTGTTTCCATTATATAAACAGCTCCGCCTTTTCCTGATTGACTGTTTATTCTAATAATTTCTTTGTATTCTCTACCTATATCATGAGGGTCTATTGGTAGATATGGAACTTCCCAACAACCATCATTTCTAGTATTAATTGCTATCATACCTTTTCTAATAGCATCTTGATGAGAACCTGAAAAAGCACAATGTACAAGATTTCCTGCATATGGATGTCTGTCATGTACTGTAAGTTTTGTACAATCTTCATATATTTCTATCATTTTATCGATATTACTGAAGTCTAACTCTGGATTTATTCCCTGTGTATAAAGATTAAGACCCACATTTACTATATCCATATTTCCAGTTCTTTCACCATTTCCAAATAATGTACCTTCAAGTCTATCTGCTCCAGCTAATAACCCAAGCTCACTTGCCGCTGTACAAGTCCCCCTATCATTGTGAGTGTGTAAGCTCATTATAATAGAATCTCTACAGCTTATATTTTCACAAAACCATTCTATTTGGTCTGCATATACATTTGGTGTTGCCATTTCTACTGTTGATGGAAGATTTATTATAACTTTCTTTTGTGGTGTTGGTTTCCACACATCTATAACTGCCTCACATATTTCAAGTGCATAGTCCATTTCTGTACCTGTGAAACTTTCAGGTGAATATTCAAAAATAAAATCTGTTTCAGGATATTTTTTTGCTTCTTCATTGAATAATTTTGCTCCCCCAACTGCTATATCTATGATTTCTTGTTTACTCATATTAAAAACCACTTCTCTTTGAAGAACAGATGTAGAGTTATATAAATGTATTATTGCTTTCTTACATCCTTTTACTGATTCAAATGTTTTTTCTATAAGATGAGCTCTGGATTGTGTAAGTACTTGTATAGTTACATCATCTGGAATCATATTTTCATCTATTAACTTTCTTAAAAATGTATACTCTGTATTTGATGCTGATGGAAAACCTACTTCTATTTCTTTAAATCCTGTATCCAAAATCATTTTGAACATTCTGACTTTTTCTTCTACATTCATAGGTGTTGGTAGTGATTGATTTCCATCTCTTAAATCGACACTACACCAAACTGGAGCTTTTGTTATTTCATTATCTGGCCATTTACGATTTGTCATTTTCATTCTATTATATTTTTTATACTTTCCATATTTCATGTTATTCCCCCTCTTCTTTGTTTTTTGTATTCAGTATACCTTATATCGACGCAATTCTTCCCCTTTTTAATTCATAAGTACAAATGTTAAATTTATCATTAGAATAAAAATAACCTCATCTCTAGTAAAACTAGAGACGAGGTTTTGCTCGCGGTACCACTCTATTTAGCTTTTTAAAAAGCTCCCTTAGTAATAGTTACTACTAATTATTATAATAACTATTTTTCCTGTAACGTGGAAATACGGTTATCCTAAATTTTAAAACTTAGGAAACAGCTCCTAGACAAGTTCAGAATTATCAACTGCTAAATCACACCATACTTTAGCTCTCTGGAAGTTTCATGCTCCTTACTACTTCTATTCATCGCTTTTTAAATCATTTAAATTTTCTAAATATTTTGATTTAATAGTTATTATATACACATTAAAATGTATTGTCAACACAAAAAAATAATTATCTGTATTTTTTTATTATTTATTTTTGTCAAGTAATCTTCTAAATCATGCTAACGATTGAAAATAGTATGGTATTACTCCTTAAATTTTTTTATCTTTTCATCTATTATACTCAATAATTTTTTTTCATCTTCCAAACTCAACGCATTTAATCTAACTTTGTAATTAAAATTATCAGCATATACATTTAATATATTTTTTGTCACTTCTATTTTTTCTATTACTTTATAATTAAATTTTTGATTTTTTCTAGCTTTTATACTGAAGATACATTGATTATTTATTGATATTGAATGATTATCAAGAGTAAGATATAC
>NZ_JAGWCT010000129.1:0-10296 GCF_020657815.1 Clostridioides sp. ZZV15-6597
ATATATATATACATAAAAAAAGAACTAATATATATACTAGTTCTTTTTTTATATAGTATTTTATAAACAAATAATATTATTCTGTATTATATTATCAATTCCATTTTCAGTTATTATATCATATAAAGGTTTTTTATCTTTGAAATATCTATTTAAAAAATTTTCTTTATTATATTTTACATTCCTATCTTCAAATACAGCATAGATTGTATTTACAGTATCAAGCCATATATTACATAAATTATTGTTTTTATCTTTGAACCACTGGTAAGAACCATCATCATCATCAATGTGTGAAAGGAACATAACATCTTCATCATATGTTAAATCATCAATTCCAAATGAAAGATAATCAAAGGTTTCTTGGGTTACTGTAAATAAATTGTAGTCATCAAATGTTAGATTATCTGCAAAATCACTATCTTCAACCTCTCTTAAATTCATATATCTAGTTAATTTCATTTCTATAGTAGGATAGTAATCTATTGTTATAGACGTTTTTTTAATATCTCTTATGATAGCAGGAAAACAACCTACTATCATAGGTATATTTTCCAAATCTATAACATCTAGCTTTTTTTCTTTTCTAAAATATCTTTTATAATATAAAAAGACATCTCCAACTTTATAATTTTGAGATATATATTTAAATTTTTCTTGAAGATTATAAGGTCTAGACATATATCCTAGTTGTCGCCTATAAGAAACATAACTAAGCCATTCCTGATTAGAATCTTTTTTAAGACAGAGTCCTTGATATTCAAAATTTTTTAAGAATTTATTTCCATAGGTATTTAATATAATGAGATGATTGTATTCTTCTGATAAATAAGTATATTTAGGTTTCCCAAAAATAATTTTAGGAATATTTTTATTGTTATTGAAAGCTCTTACAAAAATATAAGCAACTATAGAGATATATATGATATCCTTATTTCTTCCATTATATCTATAATTTATTGAAAAATTAGTTTCATCACAGCAATAAATTACCTCCTCATCAGTATCTTTAATAAAACTAATATTCGTTTCATCAATTATTTCATCAATGGAAAAATTATTAAGTTTACTACAATTTTCTATTTGATATTCATAGTTAAAAGAAACCCCTTCATGCATAACATATGTAAAAAATTTGTTTTTCAATAGTTCTGGTAATACTTTTACATTATCTAAGCAAAGTTTATTATTAAGCATAGCTTTTACATATCTATCTATTTCATAAACAAATAATAATTCAGATAAAGATTTGATAGTTATATTCTCATCTTCTAAGTTTAATAATGTTTTTAGATGTATAGACATATTAATTAATTTCCTCCTCTAATTTTTTTATAAAACTCTCAAAATCTATTTCTGACTTTAAATAACTATCTAATAAGATTGATTCAATTGTTGTTTGATTGATTTCAAGTATCCACATTAGATAAGATAATTTTTCTAACGATAAGGTATTGAATTTCTCTTGAAAGCTTTTTAAAGTAAAATAATGCAAAAACATTATTTCTCTCTTACAATCTAATAGTTTAACATTTTCACTTTTTAAGGCATCAGGCAATTTACTCCTAAGCTCTAATATGAATCTTCCTCTATTTAAATTGAATTTATCTGATAAATCGCTATCAGCATATAAAATGGTTTCACCAAAGGCTTCCATTAATATTTCTTTTCCGATTGTATTTTTAAATTCTTTACCAGCCCTTGATATACAAGTTCTAGCAGCCACATTTTTAATTGAATATTCATTTGCTAATGCATCATAAGAATAGTTATTATTGATAAAATATTTAATTTTAGATACTAATGTTTTGCTGTGTAGCCATGTATAGCTATTTAAAATCTTGTTAATTTCTAGTAGTAAATTTTTTCTTCTTAATAGCATTGCATACTCGCTATCGTTGTTTTCACTTATCAACAAAGCTTTTGTAACATTTGCTAATTCCAAATCTAATTTTTTAAAAATATTCATTACCTCTTTAAGTACTGCACATAAAAGATAAATAACTTTATTGCAGTAAAATTCTCCTTTCAAAAAGTTTCTTTTTGATTCTTTACTATATAATCCTTATTCTAGCTGAAGCTTATATATAGATTGTTCAAAATTTATATAAATTTTAGCTAAAAAAGCTAAAATATTTGTGTTTTATATTGAATTGCAACAAAATTTATACATAAATTAGAACTAAATTAAAACAAATAATGAAACTGTTTTTCTAGTAAAAAAATGTTTCTATCCAAATGTAACTAAATTGAAACAAATAATGGAACTATTTTTATACTTTTGAATTAATAAAACTACTCTTATATTTTAATTAGTGAAGTTAAATATTAAAATGTAAAAATCATATTTTGAATTAATAATATTATTTTTTATATTTAATTTCCAAAAATAGTAAAATGTATTCATAAATAATATAACATATATAAACTTAAAAATAAATTTATTTCATTAAATTAACAGTTTGTAATAAAAAATAAATTGGAAAAAATTAAAATAAAATTTTAACTTAATAAAAAATATGAAAATTTATTAAATATAACTTTATTAAAATATAATAAAACTGTTTTATTTTTTTTAAAAAAATAAAAAATATATTTTAAAACTGTAATTTATATAATAAAACTGTTTAATATATAAATAAAAATGTAATAAAAATAAAAATAAATGCATATTTATTTTTGGGTATTTTTAATACAGAATAAAACTGTTGAAACGAGCTGGAAGAGTAAAAAATATAAAATACAGTTACAATTGTCAATTTATATTTTTTACTCTTTTTAGTTTTAAAATCAATACAAAATTATTTAATTTATATTAGTCTTACTGCTTTAATAAATCTATCTTTATAAAATGATGTTGTTATATCCTGAACTTTAACAAAGCTACCAGTGTGAGGAGCATGTATCATTTTTCCTTGTCCAACATAAATACCAACATGACTGATTCTACTTCTAGATTCTCCAGTTGCAAAGAATACTAAATCACCAGGTTCAAGTGAATCTCTATCAACTTCATTACCAATATCTGCTTGGTCTCTAGAAACTCTAGGTATTGTTATATTTAAAGCATTTTTATATGCCCACATAGTAAGACCTGAACAATCAAAAGTATCATCTCCTTCAGCTCCCCAAACATATGGACATCCTTGTTTTTGGTAAACTAGGTCTAATAGTTTTTGTGCTGCTTGTTTATCAGCATGAGGAACTTGTTGTATATCAGTAAAATTATTATTTGGTAGACCATCTGTTATGTATCTGCTATTTTCACTTTCTAATTTTCTAACATATTCTTCAACTTTTGCATTATGTTTCTCTATATTTTTAATATAATCTTGGTCTAATATATTTTCTTTTCCCATGCTTATAACTTTTATGTCATTATTCAATGCGTTGTTTAGATAATCATCTTTATCTTCTAAGTATTTTTCTTTTATATAACCTTCTTTATCTCCTTTTCGTACTTTTAACCACTCTCCAATTTTATCAAGAAGTACTACAGAATCACCTTTTTTTAATTCAAGTTGTATTTTAGAATTAACATTATTATCAGCTCTCATATTTATAGAATCAACTTTTACATACAATTTACCTTCTGTTACATCAACATATTTTGAATCAATATATCCAGTAGCATTATTTTTTGTTTCTACCTCTATCCTATCCTTAGAATAATCTTTTACTTTTAATTCTTCACCTGCTTTCGCTTTGTATATTATGTTATCTTTACTATCTCTAACATTTAATACAAGTCCATCTTTAACAGTAGCTATATTATATTTAGTTTCTTCTGCATAAGAGGGAACACTTAAGGCAAGAAAAGAAAATATTGATAATATTAATAATTTTTTATTTTTCATACAAATCCGTTATTAAAGAATAACGGTTTCACCTCTCTTTCTTATACTAAAAGTATTATTATTTTTTTGAATAATTTTTATAAGCATGATATCCAGCAAATGCTCCAAATACCAAACCCCATCCACCGAATATACTTGCTAGTACAAACGTTGATTTAATTCCTATAGTACATCCAGCAGCCTTACAAATCGTTTTAACAGGCTTAGATTTCCATACTCTACCAAGTGGAGATACATCGCTTTTCTGATTGAATGAATCCATACCTAATGCATTTTTTACTTTCTCATGAAATTTATATTTTTGATATTCTTCACAATCTTCTTCATCATATTCTGCATCTATATATCTCTTTATTTTATCTCCACCTATTTCCAAATAAATTAAATTCTTACAATGCTCATATAATATACTCCAAGGTTCATCCCTATTAAGGAATAATTCTTTTCGTAAACGTGTTTCAGCTAAATAAATATCTTCAACAATTAATTTTGTTAATGATTTAAATTTGATTATTTTTCCCAAGTCAAAGAAATCTACTATATTTCCAGCTCTTACTTTATGTCTAATATCTATTGGTAATGTTTCTATTACCTTTTCAGAAAATACAGGTCTAAAAGCTGTCCCATTTATGAAAATTCCAGTTTTACTTAATTTTAATGTTTCTATCCTATCAATAGAGCCATATGCCTTACACAACTCTTTTGTAACAATATTAGTAAGGTTTCTGAAGGCATATACAGTTCCAAATGTTGTATCTGAAAATTTAAATTCAAAAGGATTGTTTAATACCTCTATTTTTTCATTGTAGATAGGACATCCAAGGAATGTATTGGGATACATTTCATTATTATTTTCAATGTCAAATGATTGCCTTTTATATTCTTTTTCTAAGTCATCATCAGATATATCTACACTAGGTGCAGTATTATTATTTTTAGGTGTAGTATTTTTAGGGCTGCTATTTTCTATTCCACTATAATCAATGTTATTAAATTCATTTAAAATAGTATTAGTATCTTCAGAAGTTACATCCTTACTATCTGAAGCTTCATTAAACATTCTAGCAGTGTAAATATCAAATTCTTCCTGAGTGATAGCTCCAATAGATTTAAGAGCACTGTAAACTATATTATTTTTTAATCCATATGGATTATTTGTATCTTCAAAAAAACCATTTTTGATAGCATATTTTACTATACTATCAAACTGTTTCATACCTTCAAAATCAATTTTTAAATCATCTAGAGCTTCTTCTAATTCACTTTCAGGTAGATACATACATTTTACTAAAGCATTTGAATTTTTACCTCCAGCATAAAATACTCCTTGGCTTACTATAGCTCTTTCTCTATTTCCTTCAGGACAATTTAAATCCTCATATTTTAAGACATTTATATTTGGATTAATGTCATAATATTCATAGCGTTCATGTTGTAAATCTCCTACAATAGAATAAGGATAATTACCTCTTTCAGAAGCTGGAATAATTGATTTAGATAAGTCTTGTCCACATAAAAGCCATAGATACCCTGAAGTTCTAGTGGCCTTTGCTTGTGGAATTGAATCAGAAAAGATTTTTTTACCTCTTCCATTATCAAAAGAATCCAAGGCATCTTTCAATAAGTTTAATTCATCAACAATTATAGCTGTTCTAGGGAGTTTAGAAATTCCATCTATAGAAATATTATTTTTATTGAAAGTAACAATATCATCTCCTGCTTGTGATTTCTTTTTTAAATGTTGTATAGCGTAAAAAACACATTTTAAGAAAATTAATCCACCAATGAAACCTGGTACAGATTCAGAAATAGGAACAACTTGTTTTTCTCCTTTTTTATTTACAATTTCTTTTTTTAACTCAGAACTAGGTAAAACTTCTGCATCAAATCCATAAAGTTGAATATTTCTTTTTTTAAAAGCTCTTATCCAAGGTGAAGGTAGTTCCATTTTTGCATCAATTAAAACTAATGCACCTAACCCTAAATTAGTATCATCAAGAGCTAATGATTGTATTGCGATACTATGTATCATAGCAGTCTTACCACTTCCAGCACCTCCACACATAAGACACGCAGATTGTGGTCGGTCATTTCTAAATTCTAAACCAAGTAAGTCACCAGGCAAGACCCCTGGAACGATTTTTTTACCTAAAGGAAGATTTTTAAAATCTTTAAATTCAGTATCAATATTGCTCCCTCTTGCTTGTTTTATATAATCCCTTAAGTACCAATTCTTATTTTTAAATTCAAATAAATCTTTCACTATAACAAATTGAATACAATTATAGATGGTATTTATTCCAAAGGCTTTAAGAGAAGTTATAGTCGGTATTGAAAAAAAGCAAGATGAATATACTTCACCCAATGCAGGGTCTGAGTTAGAAAATAAAGCAGGTATAGGTTGTAGTTTATCTAAAACATCTACAGTTCTTATATTTTTACTTGATTGAGATAGGTATACATTTTTATTTTCAGCTAGAATGAAATTTTCTACATGTAATGGAAGTTTAACTCGTATTCTAAAAGAGGAATCATCTTCTTTTATAAAGACCCTAAAGGCCAAGTCTTCATCTTTTGTATATACATTAACTGACCATAAATCAGCTGTTTTATAATCTAGTCCTAATTTGGATAATAGCCTTTGATTAGACATATTAGCATTATCAAATTTATGACCATCCTTAACAGTAATCAAAGGGTTATAAACAGATTTTAATATTTTAATTATCTCAGTATTTAAATTACTATTACCTGCGACTATAGTGTCATTTGATATTAAGTTATAGCCTTGTTTTTTTAATTCTAAAATATAATCTACTTTACTTTTTGTTGTTACAGAATTATTGTTATTACTCTTTATATTTTTTATGTTTTTATAAAGCTCAGTTATTGAATTTAAGCCTTCTAATATGTTGTCTCCTTTTAATAACTCTTTAATTTTTAATTCATTTTCATCTTTAAGTGGATAGATAAGTGTGTTGCAGTTTTTAGTATATTCTTTTAATTCTTCAAAACTCAAATTTTTAATTAGTATTTCATTCCAATATAATTGAATTGTAGCCTTAGTAAATGAATCTACAAGTATTCCATAATCGGCTCCTTTTTCATTACTTAGAGATTTATTTACCTTTGGATACATTTTATTTAATAGATTTGAATAAGATATATCAGTTGATGAACCATTTAATAATAAAGATGTAACCTTACTTTCAGAAGTATTTAATACAGAAATCATTGTTTTTATAATTATGTGTCTAACATCTTCTATACTTAAAGAAGAATTATTTAGTAAAAAATTTATTTTATCTGAAACATAATCAAGAGGAGATGTATTTTTGTCCATTTTATCACTTCCTTTATTTAGATGAATATGTATCTTCAAACATATTTAATATGTTATTTATAATATTTATCCTCTCTTGTATAGAGCAGTCTTTATCTTTTACTAACTTTGCAGACAAACTCTTATATACATGTTGAACTTTATTTTGACCTTCATAAGAATTGTATAATTCTAAATCTTTTTTTGTATATTTTTCAATAAATGTATTTTTTATATTAAGTATGTCAATCTGATAATCAATATATTTTATTCCTTCTCTACTTAGATAAGATATAAATGCCAGATTACAGCTATTGAATATAATTTTGTATAATATTGTATTTAATATATTCAAATATTCTAAAATGCTATTTTCAGTATCCATTTTTTTGTATTCCATCTTATATTCACTATTTTTTAAGATTTTGTTATATAAAATGTCTTTAAATAATAACATGTCCTTAGAATCTTTTTCATCTATATTGATATATTCTAATAACTTTGATATATCAATTGACCTAATTTTTTCTAGATTATCTCCATATTTATCAATCAATATTTTTTTTGTAAATTGATAGTTTAAATATCTACCCCATTCAAATTTTTCAATATAAGATAACTCATAAAATATCTTTTCCATTGTGTTAAAACATTTATTTATCTCTCTTATTAAAAAAAGGATATTTTTACCATAGCTGGTCCATAATTTTTCAAGCTTCTTAATTTCAATCTCTTTTAATTTATTTAACTTATATTCTTTTGTCTTTTTTATCTTTAAAGAATTAAAATATCTTTCTAACTTACCACCTTCTTTATCCATAGAATACCAATAATCTCTTAGCTTGGTATTTAGATACCAATCATGTTCATGAATTTTCTCAACAATATTTACTTTATACTTTTTATTTAATTCACTTATAAGAAGCTTTTCTGGTCCAATCGTGTTATTAATTACACTTGCAACATTAGATATACTACAATCAACAAGAGAAATACTATGAAGTCTTACAAATCTTGTAGATAAAGACTTTTTTTCTTTAAAAATCCATTGATTTATATCTACATCTAATAATGCTAAATTATAGTCTTTTGTACAAAATATAATCTCTTCAACAGAAGATAAAACTCTTTTTGCAGTTAGCACTTTTAATATTGATGAATATTTATTTTTGTTTAAAAGTGATATATCACATTCTATTCTATTTCCAAATTTAACTAACTTGATTTTTTCTTTATACTTACCTTCAGTTACATAATACTGAACTAAAGCCTCTGAGCTTCCTATTATAATTCTACGAACATTGTTAGGTGTCCAATTATTTATGAGGACATTGTTTTTTTCGTCTATTAATATTCCTTTATTTATTTCAGATTCTAGTATTTTATATCTATTCATTTTTTCATCTACTCCTATTAAAAAATTAATTGTATAAACTATAATTATCTATCGTAATATTATTTAATTAATATAATAAAAAATATATTATATATTATTACTTTATTTCATTATGTTAATATATATTAAAAAACAAAACTTATATATTATTAAATATAAGTTTTGTTTAGATAATTATTTTAATTCTTTTATTGGTACATTTAATTTTATTTTTATATCTATTTTTGAATTTTTTAATACAGTAGATATTTCTTTATTTTGTTTATTATATTTTATTTCAGAAGTTAAAGTATCTTTAATATCTTCAATAGAAGAATCTCTCTCATCTGTTTTCTTTATTATGAAATATCCAAACTCTGTTTTTATAGGCTTAGAATATACATCCCCCACCTTTAAATCTTTTGAAAATAATGCATTTCTTAATTCCTCTTGTAAATCATCTTTTGTTTGATATCCCAAATCTCCACCATTACTATTAGTTTCTGTTTTTGCATTGTCATATTTATCATATAATTCTTCAAATTTTTTGCCATTATTTAGCTCTTTAATAATATCTGTTGCTTTTTTCTTTCCATCATCTGTTGTATCCTTTATTAATATTTTAGATACCTTAATTTCTTTGTATTTATCCTTATTTTTTTCATAATAATTTTTTAATTCTTGGTCAGATACAGTTGATATTTTATCTAGATACTTTGCAACTAGTAAATCTTCTTTAAACAGAGTTTTTAAGTCTTCTGAACTGATATTATAATACTTAAAAAAAGATTCTTCTGTAAGATTAGTAGCATCTAACATGTTTTTAAGCATCTTACTATAGTGTTCTTTTAATTCATCATCTTTTACACGAGTTGCATTATTTTTATAGATTACATCAAGTAAGGCTTTTGTTGAGATTATACTATTTAAAGAGTCACTTTCTATTATATCTATATCATTTTTAGTTAATTTATTTCTCTCAGTAATTGGCATTCCAATTGTATATATATCTAGAATTTTTTGTAAGTCTTTACCTAAAATATTTTTATTATTTACTGAAGCTAGAACCTCATTTTGTTTATATTCTCTTAAAGAATTTATTTTATTTGTACTATTTTCACTTCCAAGATAGTATCCTAAGTATGTAAATGTAGATAGTATCATTAGAGCTAATATAATAATTGAAATTATCTTAGTATTTTTTTTTGAAATCATATTTGTATTAGGTTATAAAACCTAACTCCCTTCTTTAAAATTATTATAAGTTAGAACCTTTTTAAGCTAAAATTTCTGTTAAGTTTTCGATGTTTAAGATTGTATGTTTTACCATTTCTCCTTTCTTATTTTCTAACAAACATATTAGTAGTGGACATTCAAATTGCTTATTATTTTCGATTAAGATACATTTTGAATTCTTTTTTTTTATTACAATATTAAGCAAATCAAATAATTTTTTTAAATGTAAATCTAACTTTATCCCTTTAAAAATTAAATCTATAGAGTCACAATTGGGAAATTTATAATTGATATTGGCTGAGCTTATTTGCAAATTATAAAACATACCTGTATCAATTACATATTGTACTCTTATGCTTTCATCTAACATGTTTATTTTCTCAAGAAAATTCAAGATTTTTCCTCCTTAATATGTAATATAAATATATTTATTTAAAATATTATTTATTGTTAAAAATATCTTCTATATTTAAATAATATTCTTTTACATTTAATAAATTATATAT
>NZ_JAGWCT010000130.1:0-9478 GCF_020657815.1 Clostridioides sp. ZZV15-6597
GTATATAACCTCTCAATAATTTATGATACAATATATCAAAATGATTTACAACATGTGCTAGAATTAAATTTTAATAAAAAAGTTCCCTAAATTAGACATTTATTCTAATTTAGGGAACTTTTAATTTAGTTAATATAAATTTATAAAGTTAAAAACAAGTGCTTGTTTTTTAATTCTATTTTTAATATTTGTAACTTATTTATACATATTTTTTTAGTACAATTGTAGCATTATGTCCACCAAAACCTAAAGAATTTGATAGTGCATATCTAATATCTTTTTCTTTACCTTTATTTGGAACATAATCTAAATCTAAATCTTCACCAACTTCTTGTATATTTATAGTTGGAGGTACAAAATTATCTTCTATACTCATTGCACAAACAACTGCTTCTATTGCACCTGATGCCCCTAATAAATGACCAGTCATAGATTTTGTTGATGATACACATAAATTATATGCATTTTCTCCAAATACAGTTTTTATAGCCATAGTTTCATATAGGTCATTATAATAAGTTGAAGTTCCATGAGCATTTATATAATCAACTTCTTCTAGTGGAACATTTCCATCTTTTAAAGCCATATTCATAGACCTAGCTGCTCCTTCTCCATTTTCAGCTGGAGTTGTCATATGATATGCATCAGCAGTTAAACCATATCCTACTACTTCTGCATATATTTTTGCACCCCTTGCTAAAGCATGTTCTAAGTCCTCTAATATAACAATACCTGCTCCTTCTCCCATTACAAATCCATCTCTGTCCTTATCAAATGGGCGTGATGCAGTTTTAGGGTCATCATTTCTAGTTGACATAGCCTTCATATTACAGAATCCAGCAAATGCAAGCCCTGTTACAGCAGCTTCAGAGCCTCCTGCTACCATAATATCTGCATCTCCTCTTTGTATAACCTTAAAGGCATCACCTATTGAATGAGTTCCTGATGCACAAGCTGTACATACATTAGTATTAGGTCCTTTTGCTCCTAAAAATATTGAAACTTGACCAGCTGCCATGTTTCCTATCATCATAGGTACAAATAGTGAACTTACCCTTTTATTTCCTTTTTCCAAAAGAATTTTATGCTGAGTTTCTATTGCTTCAACTCCACCTATACCAGAACCTATTATAACTCCTACACGTTCTCTATCAACTTTATCTAAATCAAGATTTGCATCTTCAACTGCTAATTTTGCAGAAACTATTGCAAATTGAGCAAATTTATCTAATCTCTTTAATTCTTTTTTGCTTATATATTCCTCTGGATGAAAATTTTTAACTTCTCCTGCTATTTGAGTTTGATATGTGCTAGCATCAAAATTAGTTATTTTATCTATACCAGATACTCCAGATTTTATATTGTTCCAGAACTCTTCTTTTCCTGTTCCCAATGGTGTAACACATCCAAGTCCCGTTATTACTACTCTTTTATTCATCTGATACCTCCACTTTTTTAAAGCTCGACTATTTGTTAGCTTCTATATAGTTAACTATGTCCCCTATAGATTTGAAGTTTTCTGCTTCTGTATCTGGTATTTCTATACCAAATTCATCTTCAAGTGCCATTATTATTTCTACTGCATCTAATGAATCTGCTTCTAAATCTTTCATTAATGATGTTTCCATAGTTATTTCTTTATCCTCTACTCCTAATTGTTCTATTATTATTGCTACAACTTTATTAAACATTGTGTTCCTCCTAAGATTTTTTATTTTAATTTTTATTTTAAATAGATTTCTCTACTTTTTAAAGTATTATTTTTTATTATTGCATTACCATTCCGCCATCTACATTTAGCACTTGTCCTGTTATATAACTTGACATATCACTAACTAAAAATGCTACAGCATTGGCTACATCTTCTGGTTTACCATAAGATTTTTTTGGTATATTTAATAGTGTTGATTCTTTTACATCATCACTTAGTACTTTAGTCATATCTGTTTCTATGAATCCTGGTGCTACTGCATTTATATTTATATTTCTTGATGCTACTTCTCTTGCAGAAGATTTTGTAAATCCTATAACACCAGCTTTTGATGCACAGTAATTAGTTTGACCTACATTTCCCATGATTCCAACTACTGAAGTCATATTTATTATTTTACCATATTTCTTTTTCATCATAGGTTTAATAACTGCTTTTGTACAATTAAATACACCTTTTAAATTTATATCTATGACTCTATCAAAATCTTCTTCTTTCATTCTCATAAGTAATGCATCTTTAGTTATACCTGCATTATTAACCAATATATCAATTTTTCCAAACTCTTTTATGACAGAGTCCATCATTTGATTTACTTCATCAGATTTAGATACATCACATTTTATAGAAGTACATTTTACACCCATACCTTCTATTTCACTTTTAGTTTTTAGGGCTTCATCCTCTTTAGAAGTATAATTGATTACTAAATCAGCCCCAAGAGATGCTAGTTTCTTTGCTATCTCTTTCCCTATACCTCTAGAGCCACCAGTAACAATTGCTACTTGTCCTGTAAGATTTATCATTATATCTCTCCATTTCCATAATCTTGTACAAATTCATTTAAAGAATCTATACCATCTATATTGTAAATATTCACACTTGCTTTTTTATTAGATGCTATCTTTTTAATAAATGCTTTTAAAGTTTTTCCTGGTCCCATTTCTATAAAAGTATCATAACCATCATTTAATAATCTTTCTATAGAATCTTCCCAAAGTACAGAAGAGCTTACTTGTTTTATAAGCAAGTCTTTACCTTCATTTTCATAGTAATCTGCATTTACATTTGCTACTACATCAACTTTAGGCTTAGTTATATTAACTTTGTCTAATTCACTAGCTAGTTTTAATCCAGCTTCTCTTAGCATTGATGAGTGGAAAGGTCCACTTACATTTAATTTAACAGCTCTTTTTGCTCCTGCTTCTTTACATTTTACCATTGCTTCTTCTATCTTTTCATTTTCACCAGATATAACTATCTGACCAGGAGAATTGTAATTTGCTACTTCTACAATCCCTCCTTGTATATCTTTTACAACATTGCCTAATATTTCTCTATCTAAACCTAAAATAGCTGCCATAGCTCCAACCCCTGTTGGCACTGTTTCCTGCATAAATTTACCTCTTTTTTTAACTAGGCATACAGCATCTTTAAAATCAATTGCATCTGCTGCAACTAGTGCGCTATATTCTCCTAAAGATAAACCTAAACATGCATCATACTTTAAATCTATTTTTGATTGTATTGCTTTTAGTACAGCTACACTATGTGTAACCATAGCTGGTTGAGTATTTTCAGTTTTAGAAAGTTCTTCTTCACTACCCTCAAACATAAGTTTTTTTAAATCTATATTTAAGGCACTACAAGCCTCATCTATTACATTTTTAGCAACCTCGTTATTTTCATATAAATCCTTAGCCATCCCTACATATTGGGCTCCTTGACCAGGAAATACTAGTGCAACTTTTCCCATCATGCTCCTCCTGATTTACAGTTCTATGCCTGGCATAATCTCTTTTGCTTGATTTACCATAGTTTCTATAATTTCTTTACAAGGTGTTATTTTTTTTACCATAGCAGCACTTTGACCTGCCATAAATGAACCTTTTTCTATATCTCCATCTACTGTTGCAAACCTTAAAGCACCTGTACCTTTTTTGTCTAATTCTTCAGGAGTAGCTCCATTTTGTTCCATCTTTAAGAATTCTTTTGATAATTTATTTTTTAATGTTCTTACTGGATGACCTGTACTTCTTCCTGTGACAATTGCATCTCTATCTTTTGCTTTTAATACTAATTCTTTATAGTTTAAATGTACAGCACACTCTTCACTACAAATAAATCTAGTTCCTACTTGAACTGCATTAGCGCCTAGTGCAAATGAAGCAACAATACCTCTACCATCTACAATACCACCTGCTGCTATTACAGGTATATTAACAGCATCAGCAACTTGTGGAACTAAAACCATAGTAGTAAGTTCTCCTATGTGTCCTCCACCTTCTGTACCTTCAGCTATTACTGCTGTAGCTCCTAATTTTTCCATTCTCTGTGCTAAAGCTATTGTTGGTACTACAGGTATAACTTTTGTTCCAGCTTCTTTTAATCTGTCCATATACTTTGCAGGATTTCCAGCCCCAGTAGTAATAACTTGAACCTTTTCTTCTATAATTAAATCTATTATATCATCTACAAATGGTGACATAAGCATTACATTTACACCAAAAGGTTTATCTGTTAATTCTTTACATTTAACAATCTCTTCCTTTATAGCTTCTTTTGGTGCATTTCCTGCTGCTATTATTCCAAGTCCACCTGCATTAGATACAGCACTTGCTAATGATGCAGTAGCTACCCATGCCATTCCCCCTTGGATAACTGGGTATTTTATATTTAACAGTTTGCAAATTTTATTCATATCATTCTCCTTCACTTAAAATCAT
The DNA here is from genome assembly GCF_020657815.1 of Clostridioides sp. ZZV15-6597. NCBI lineage: Bacteria > Bacillati > Bacillota > Clostridia > Peptostreptococcales > Peptostreptococcaceae > Clostridioides > Clostridioides sp. ZZV15-6597. The sequence goes on from NZ_JAGWCT010000130.1 coordinate 4,438, forward strand.
AAAAGTAAACTTTTTATTGTAAATTAACTTTAATTTTTAGATAAAGCTAATTTTGTTAATTAAAGAATTTCAGATGTTCTATACTATAAAGTCCACTTAACGACTGAAGCTCCCCAAGTTAGACCTCCACCAAAGCCAACTAAAACTACATTATCACCTTTTTTGATTTTTCCTTCTTTATATGCTTCATCTAGCGCAACAGGTATAGATGCAGCAGACATATTTCCATACTTATTTATATTTACATAAACCTTATTCATATCAATCCCTAATCTCTTAGAGGATGCTTGTATTATTCTTATATTAGCTTGATGTGGTATTAGATAGTCTATATCAGTTGTATTTAAATTTGCTTTTTCAAGAGCTGTTAAAGATGTTTCTGCCATCTTTCTAACTGCAAACTTAAATACATCACTACCTGCCATCTCTATTGTATGTAGATTAGCTTCTACAGTATCTTTACTTGCTCTAAGTCTTGAACCTCCAGCAGGTATCTTTAAACAGTCTTTTCCCCTACCATCAGAACCCATATGTGTAGATAGGATTCCACCTTCACTTACAGGTCCAATAACAGCTGCTCCAGCACCATCTCCAAATAGTACTGCTGTTGACCTATCATTGTAGTTTAGAAACTTAGAGCAAGTTTCTGCTCCTATTACAAGTACATTTTTATAACAACCAGTTTCCACAAATTGCTTTGCAATAGTTACTCCATATACAAATCCAGAACAAGCTGCTGATATATCAAATGCAGTAGCATTCACTGCTCCTATTGCTTCTTGTACTATACATGCAGTTGAAGGCAAAGACATATCAGGAGTAATTGTTGCCAAAATAATCAACTCTATATCCTCTACATTTAACTTTGCACACTCTATAGCTTTTAAAGCAGCCTTAGATGCTAGGTCAGAAGTTGCCTCATTATCTTCTACAAACCTTCTTTCCTTAATACCAGTTCTAGTGCTTATCCACTCATCTGATGTATCCATTATTTTTTCGAAGTGAAAATTATCATATGATTTCTCAGGTAGATAACTTCCCACACCTAATATTCCAGCCTTTGTATTCATTATATATTAAACCTCCAAAACGAGTTTATTCATTTTCGTTATTTTTATTTTCTTCATTATATTTACTTATAAATTGATTGATATCCTCAACAACTTTTCCTTTTGTAAATTTTATCCCTTGATTTATAGCATTTTTTATAGCTTTAGCATCAGAGCTACCATGAGCCTTTATAACTCCTCCATTTAATCCTAAAAGTGGAGCTCCTCCATACTCAGAATAATCTATAAAACTCTTTAATTTCTTTAAATCATCTTTTATAAGTAATGCTCCTATTTTGCTTTTTGTACTAGCCATAAAAGTTTCCTTTATAAGACTCATAACTGAAAGAGCTACCCCTTCAGCAGATTTAAGTAATATATTACCCGTAAATCCATCACAAATAATTATATCTGTATATGCATTTATAACCTCTCTAGCTTCTACATTTCCTATAAAATTTAAATCTAATTTTTTAATTTCTTCATATGATTTTTTAACTAAATCATTGCCTTTACCTTCTTCTAGTCCAACATTTGCTAGTGCCACTTTAGGATTTTCAAGTCCCAACACTTTTCTTGAGTAAATATTACTCATAGCTGCAAATTCAACTAGATTCTTAGATTTACAATCTGCATTCGCACCGCAGTCTGCTATAAGTGTCATTCCTCGCTTTACATTTGGTATTGCTGAGCATAAGCAAGGTCTATCAATTCCTTTTATTCTACCGACTACAAATAATCCACCAGCAAGTAAAGCTCCTGTGTTTCCAGCTGATATTATAGCATCTGCCTTACCTTCTTTTACGAGGTTTAATGCTACTACCATAGATGAATCTTTTTTGCTTCTTATGGCCTTAACTGGTTTATCTTCATTTTCTATAATCTCAGTAGTATGAACTATTTCTAGTTTATTTCTATCAAATTCATAATTTGAAAATTCCTTTTCTAATAAATCTTTATCTCCTGTGATTATTAAATCTACTTGATATTCTTTTATAGCATTTACTGCGCCTTCTACATTAGATTTTGGTGCATTATCTCCACCCATTCCATCTATTACTATTTTCATGATTTTCCTCCTAATCTAACTCTTCAAAGATAAACTTTCCTCTAAATATTTGCTCTTGGGCTTTATTATTGATAACAACTTTTACATAATGCTTTTTGTCTATATTTCTATACACTTCTGCTTTTGCTATAAGTCTGTCTTGTTGTTCTATCAACTTAAAACATTTTACATTTGCAACTCTCATAATAACTTTAGGTGCATCTATTATAGCCATTGCTAATGAATCTGCTAGAGAAAATATATACGTATCTTTCAAAGTATTAGTTTTAGAGTAAATCATGTCCTCTGTAACTTCTAACATAGATATACCTAATTGCCCTACAGATAAATCAATGATTTCGCCTGTAATTTCCTTTACTCCTAAAGTCTTTACTTTTGAACTCTGAGTTTCTGCTATTGATTTGACTCTTTCTCTTAGCTCTGGTATGTTTAGACTCATTCTATCTAATCTTATTGTCTGTATACTCACATTAAACAAACTTGATAATTCTTCATCAGTATAAAAAGGATCAGTCTTTAGCATATCTATAAGCTCTTGTTGTCTTTGGGCTTTACTCTTCTTTTTCATGTTCCCTCCAAATTTTATAGCTGTAATTAGTACCAGCTACTAATAGTAGTATATAGTAACACACAAAAATTTTCAATACTTATATTATTATTTTTCTAATTTTTAATATGCATAAAATCCATTTATTTCTCTAGTAAATCATCTTTTTTTATATGTACAAAAAAAACATGTAGAGTATACTCTACATGTTCTTTAGAAGCTATTACTTAGATACAACTTCTTTACCTTTATAATATCCACAGTCTGGACACACTCTATGTGGTAATTTTGGCTCATGACATTGTGGGCAACTTACAAATCCTGTTGCTTCCATCTTTGAGTTAGCTGCTCTTCTCATTTTTGTGTTTGATTTAGACGTTTTACGCTTTGGTACTGCCATTTACGCCACCTCCTTAGTCAAAATTTAATTAAATAAATCTTTTAATTTAGCAAAACGAGGATCTATGTATTCCTCATCGTTTGTAATTTCACTGCAAGAACATTCTCCTTCATTTAAGTTTGCTCCGCATCCTTGACAAAGACCTTTACAGTTTTCACTACAAAGAACTTTATGAGGCACATTAAAATCTAATGTCTGTTCTATTATATCAATAAGGTCGATTTCTTCACCATCGAATATAAAAGGATCAAATTCCTCAAATTCATCTTCATCATAATCTTCTTCTTTTACTAAAAAACCTTGTATAGAATACTCTAATGGTATTTCTACTTCTTTAAGACATCTTGAACAATTGTCAACAATTGTAAAATTGACATCTATATCTAGATATAAACCTTTATTAGTCTTTGATACTTTACCTTTTAAATTTACAGGTGATACTAATTTGTAAATCTCATCACAATAACTAATAGTATCAATTTTTTCACAAAAATTCAAGTCTATTTTGTCAGTTTCTTTTCTATTTATTTTTTCTATGCTAACTTTCATTAAGTTCACCTCAACATATCACCAAATTTATTATACAAATCTAGCATTTGTTTGTCAAGTATTTTTACTTGATAGGCATAAGTTTAATTAAATTATTTTACTAATCTTAATGTATCTCTAGCTATCATTAATTCTTCGTTAGTTGGTATTAAAAGCATTTTTACTTTAGAGTCATCAGTAGATATTACTGTTTCTTTTCCTCTAACATCATTAGCTTCCTTATCTAATTTCATTCCTAAGAATTCCATATTAGAAGCTATATCTGCTCTTATAGCTTTTCCATTTTCACCTACACCAGCAGTAAATACTACAACATCTAATCCATTCATTTCAGCAGCATAAGCACCTATATACTTTTGTACTTTTTTAACATAAGCTTCTAATGTTGCTTGAGCTCTTTCATCTCCATTTTTAGCTGCATCTTCTATATCTCTAAAATCACTAGAAATTCCAGTCATTCCATATACTCCAGATTCTTTGTTCATTAATTTATCTAATCCATCAGCATCTAAACCTTCTTTTCTCATTAAGAAAGGTAATATAGCAGGATCTATATCTCCACATCTAGTTCCCATTATTAATCCTTCTAATGGAGTGAATCCCATAGATGTATCTATACATCTTCCACCATCAACAGCAGCTATAGAAGCACCATTTCCTAAGTGACAAGTTACTATTTTTAAGTCTTTTATATCTTTTCCTAATATCTCTGCTGCTTTTTGAGATACATAGTTATGAGAAGTTCCATGGAATCCATATCTTCTTACTCCATATTTAGTATATAATTCATGAGGTAAACCATATAAGTATGAAGATTTAGGCATTGTTTGATGGAAAGCAGTATCAAATACTCCTACCATTGGTACATCTGGAAGTATAGCTTTACAAGCATCAATTCCCATTATGTTTGCTGGATTATGAAGTGGAGCTAAATCTATACATTCTTTTAAAGCTTCTTCTACTTCTGGAGTTATTACTACTGAAGTTGCAAATTTTTCTCCAGCATGAACAACTCTATGCCCTACTGCATCTATTTCTTTCATTTCTTTAACTGCACCAAATTCTGGATGAGCAACAGCTTCTAACACTAATGCTATTGCATCTTTATGGTCTTTCATTGGTTGTTCAACAATGTATTTATCATCTCTTCCTGCTTTTTCATGTTTAAGTATAGAACCTTCTATTCCTATTCTTTCAACTAATCCTATACATAAAACTTCTTCATTACTCATATCTATTAATTGATATTTTAATGAAGAACTCCCACAGTTTAATACTAATATTTTCATTATTATTTCCTCCTTAGATTTTTATAAATAATATGTAATCAGTTTTGATTCATAATAAGTGTCTAAAACCCTATATTTTGTTATTTTGTCATAGATATATTATTGTATACATTAAACGATTTTCATAAATAATATATC
>NZ_JAGWCT010000131.1:0-9405 GCF_020657815.1 Clostridioides sp. ZZV15-6597
ATATATAAATTAATAGTTTAAAAGATGAAAATGATAGGTAATTACATAATAAAAACAATGAAGGTATGAAAGTATAACTTTTTGTACCTTTATTTTATTTATTATTCTGAACATATTTTAAATTATTGAATAGGCTCACTTTTGAATTATATAAATTTTAGTAGAATATTTATATAATATAGATTGATAGGGAGAAAAACAAAACTTGTATAAGTGCCTAGTATCATAGTAAAATAAATACTTGAAACTATATTTCTTCCACCATTCTTCCACCTATGAAAAAAACTACTCAATAAGAATTAATATACATCAATTCAGCTTAATCTAATAAAAACATTTAAATTAAAGTAATTTGAAAAAAGCATAATTTAAATCAATTAATTCAAATAAACCTTAATTTAATGAAAATCTTAAGAAATATTTAAGATTTAGGATAATATTTTCTTAAGATTTATATTCTATTATATAGATATAAAGAAAAATTATAAAAATGTAAGATAATACAATATAACAATTTAGTCATTATTGAGAAAGGGAGTGAAAGATATTGTATAATAAATATAAGGATTATTATACAATAGAGGAAGTGAAAATATGTACAATATACTAGTAGTAGATGACGATAAAGAAATTGTTGATTCAATAGAGATATATCTTAAATCAGAAGGATTTAAAATACATAAAGCATATGATGGAATGAAAGCATTAGAAGTAATAACAGAAAATGATATTCATCTAATCTTAATGGATATAATGATGCCTAAATTAGATGGAATCAAAGCAACTGTAAAAATACGTGAAGAAAGAAATATACCAATAATTTTAATTTCAGCAAAAAGTGAAGATACAGATAAAATAATGGGATTAAACATTGGAGCTGACGATTATATAACAAAACCATTTAATTTATTAGAACTTGTAGCTAGAGTAAAATCAAACTTAAGGCGATATGTAACTTTAGGTAATTATGAAGATACATGCAAAGAAATTTTAAAAAGTGGAGCTCTAGAGCTAAATACATTGACAAAAGAAGTTAAGATTGATGGCGAAAATATAAAAATGACACCAATTGAATATAAGATAATTGAACTTCTTTTAGAAAATAAAGGACGAGTCTTCTCAATAGATGAGATATACGAAAAAGTATGGAATGAAGAAAGTTTTAATTCAGAAAATACAGTAGCAGTACACATTAGACGAATAAGAGAAAAGATTGAAATAAATCCAAAAGAACCAAGATTTTTAAAGGTGGTGTGGGGAGTTGGTTATAAGATTGAAAAATTTTAGCGGAAAACTTATGAAAGAAAAGAGTTTAATATTCAATTGCATTTTGATTTTAGTCGTTTTTACTTTTACACAAATATTAGGAATTCTTATATGTTTTAACTTCTTCTCAAGTAGCTTAATGTACTCTATGGGAATTATGCTTGTATTGAATTTTATTTTATATAAGATATTGACGATGTAGATGAGGTGAACAACTTGGAAAAATATAGAGCATTAAAGTTAGTAGCATTAATAATAGTATCTATTTCATTTCCATTAGCTATACTATTTGCATCAATAGGATTTGCTGAGCCTAAACACAATATACAAAAAACTTCTACAAGTAGTGGAATTGTTCGAATATCTGATGATTTTTATGACAGCAATATATTTGATGAAAGTACAATACAAGAGATATTATACAATTTGAAACTATCTGTAAGTAGTGAAAATAACAAAGAAGAAAAACTGAAATTAAATGATATTTATTTTAACGCAGGAGGAAAGGGCAAAAATATTGCTTTAGGTAACGATTATGGTTACTTTAACAATTATGATGAACTTGTAAATAATAAGCTATCATCTATAGAATATTTAAACTCTTTGAAAAATATAAAAATGTATATTAGAAATACATATACAGGAGAGTTTTATACTAACACAATATATGATGATTTAGATGAATTTAAGCAAAAAGTAAAGGGTTATTGTGATGTAGAAATAGTAGTAGGAGTAGAAAATGATTCTTATACTAAAAAACTAAACGGGAAGAAATTAAAATTAAATAATATTGATTTGAAACTCAATAGTATAGATGAGGAATTTAAAGCTTATGTATCCTTTCCTAAAGAACTAAGTGTTGATGATGGAATTGTATACAATAACTTTGAAACATTTAAGCAAGCTACAGAAAAAGTGAAATTATTTTTTGTAGCTAGTTTAGTTTTAGCTATTATATGTTTATTGTCTATGATATTATGTAAACGAATTAAATGTAAGGCATTAAAGAAAGACAGTGTATCTTTATTAATATACAATAAAATACCTATGGAATTTAATGCAATAATAATAGTTATCTCAATAATACTTCTATTTATGTATGTTATTAATACATCCTATGATACTTATGTTATATTACTAATTTCTATAGCATCATTACTAATTTCAAATAATATATTTTTTATAACTGTTCAGTTAAGCTATTTGGAAAATAAAATGTGTATATTTAAATCAAGTGTTATAGTTAGAATGATTTTATGGTTAATAAAAACTGTAAGGGAGGTTATTAACGCTATAAAAAAAATATCTTTAGCAAGAAAGGTTATTGGTATAGTAATAATATCTTTGGTTTTAATAATTATAATCAGTGCTCAAAGTGTAAGTCTAGGATTGTTATTTTCTATATGTATATTTTTAGGTTTTGCACTTTATATAACCAAAAGACTTTCTTATTTGAGTTATGTTATAGAAGGTACCGAAAAAATAAAAGAGGGTGAATTAGACTATAAGATAAAAATTAGTGGAAATGATAATTTTACATCTTTAGCAGAAAATATAAATAATATTGGAGAAGGTCTAGACAAAGCAATAGAAGAACAGGTAAAAAGTGAAAGGATGAAATCTGACCTTATAACTAATGTATCTCATGATTTAAAAACTCCACTTACCTCTATAATAAATTATGTAGATTTAATTAAAAAAGAAGATTCTATACAACCAGACTATATAAACGATTATATAAATGTACTAGAATCAAAGTCAAAGAGGTTAAAATTATTGATAGAAGATTTATTTGAAGCGAGTAGAGTAAGTAGTGGTAATATAGAGTTACAAGTTAGTAAAATTGATTTGGTACAACTATTAAGACAAAGTATAGGTGAGCTTGAAGAAAAATTGTCTAAAAATAACCTAAATATAAGACTAAATGTTCCAAATGAAAAAGTGTATATATGGGCAGATGGAAGAAGAATGTATAGAGTTTTTGAAAATCTACTGTCAAATATAGCTAAATATTCTTTAGAAAGTACTAGAGTTTATATCGATGTTTATGAAAATGGTGACAATGTAAAGGTGGTTATGAAAAACATATCTTCATATGAGTTAAATTTTGACCCAAGTGAGATTATGGAAAGATTTAAAAGAGCTGATGAGTCAAGAAATACTGAAGGTAGTGGGTTAGGACTTGCTATTGCAAGAGATTTAGTAAACTTACAAGGTGGAAAATTCTATATAGAAATAGATGGGGATTTGTTTAAAGCAAATTTAGAATTTCAAAAATATGAAGAAGAAATAAAGATAGATTAAAATAAAATTTCAAGATATAATATAATTTTTACAGAAAAATTAAGATATTGAAAGGTTTCCTATAAAACAATTATGTAGATACTTTTAAAGAAGGGAATACTTTTAATTAATTTTATGAGAATGTAGATAGATTTGTGTAAATATATTTTTTCTTATTAATATTACTATTTTGATATGCTCCCTTTATAGTAGACAGTTGAAATAATAACAACTGATGCTATGAAGGGAGTATATTTTTATGTTACGAAAATCTAAAATAGATTTTGAAACAAAAATTAAATTAGTTGAAATGTATTGTACAATTAGCTATAGGAGATAGGACAGTTGAAAAAATTTCAGATAAGTCTTTGAATCAACTATTTTTCATTGTATTTTAAAATAGTTGTGCGTTTTCAGTTTTCTAATCATAAGAATACTCTTTTAATATTTCTGTATAAGCAAAACACTCTGTAATATGGTCGTTGACCATGCCTGTAGCCTGCATGAATGCATAAACTGTGGTTGAGCCGAGAAATTTAAAACCCATCTTTTTCAAATCTTTGCTTATTTTATCAGAAAGTGGAGTTGTTGCAGGTAAATCTTCAACTTTTTCCCAATGTCCCACAATAGGAGTATTATTTACATATCTCCAAATCATCTTATCAAAGCTGCCATGTTTATCCTTAATTTCAAGAAATACCTTAGCGTTGTTTATAGCTGCATTAATTTTCAAACGATTTCTTATAATGCCCTCGTTTGCCATGAGTTCGTCAATCTTTTTATCATCATAAAGGGCTATCTTATTTGGATTAAATCCATCAAATGCTTCCCTGTATGACTCCCTTTTTTTAAGTATGGTTATCCACGAAAGCCCTGCCTGCATGCTTTCTAAAATTAGCATTTCAAATAGCTTATCATCATCATGTACAGGGCGTCCCCATTCGTTGTCATGATAATCTGTATATATTTGGGTATTTCCTGACCAAGCACATCGGATTTTTTCATTCATATTATATTATCCTTTCTGTTTTATAAATAATCTACATTAATTCTGCTTTACAAAGATATTATACATTTATTCAACATCTCACACAATCAAATCTTTTTAATTCTAATTAAGGCTGGCAATTCCATATAAATTCTCCTCATCTTTTTAAAATTTTTTTGATAATCAATACAATAGATTCTGGAAGTATTTTACTAGTCTTTCAACCTGTATGGTAATAATTGTATTTGATTGTATAAAATCATTACAGTACTATTTATTTAAGTAGACATAATTTGGAGATTTTTTATTCGGTCTAGCTTGTTTTTTGAAAAAATAATATGTGTCACTGCCATATTTTTTTAAAAATACTTTTTAGTATCGTATATCTTTTAGATTAGAGTGAAACTGTGCAAAATTATAAAATAAGGTAAAATCGTGTGCAATTATTTGGTATGGCACTATGTATGTAAAATATAGATAATAAAATTAAGGAGGCAGTATGAAGGAAAGGGCTAAAAAAATATTAGATTTTATTATTAAAAATAACAATGTAACATCACAAGAACTACAAGAAAAGTTCAATGTATCAAAGAGAACTGTTTACTACGATATCTTAGCTATAAACGAAGAATTAGGAAAAAGAGGTAACATAAAAAATATAAAACACAAATTTATATTTGAAGGTAACTTAGGCAATGTAAGAAAAATAATTTCAGCTGAAGAAGATAAATTTTTAGATAGTGAATATAGAAAAACTTTTATATTGAACAAAATATTACATGATGAAAAAATATCAATAGAAAAACTAACAAATGAAATGTTACTTTCAAAAAACACAGTAGTACAAACAATAACCGATATAAAAAAGTATCTTCAAACAATGGGACTAAAATTAGAATACAAGGGAAAGTACAAAGTAATAGGTGATGAATATGTTATTAGAGAACTTTTCTTGCTACTTACACAAGAAAATGTATTAGAAATTAATTCTATAAGTAAGGAAGTAACTAACTTTGATACAAAGGGATACATAAATCTTACAGATTACTCTTTATTAAATTTAACTAAGTTTACAGAGTTTCTAAATAAAAGAATAAGAGATGGGAAAACCTTGTACTCTTATAAATATCTAAATGAAGCTAAAAAAATTAGTTACTTTAATAATTGTAAAGACCTTTTATGTGAAGAAGCTAATGAAAATGAACAAGCCTATGTGTGTGCTTATGTAAGTTCACTTCCTAGTTTAAATAGTGAAGTTAAGGAAGATGTTGTTGAAGTATATGTAGATAAACTTATAGATAAGTTTGAAGTAAATACAGCAATAAAATTAGAAAGTAAGCATGAGTTTAAAAAAAATATTTTAAGGCACCTGCATTCTTCTTACAATAGAATAAGATTTAAGTTTCCTATTAGCAACCCTATGCTAGACGAAACTAAGTATAAACATAAGTCACTTTATAAGATTATAAAGTCAATTATAGAAAATGAAGAAGAGTTTCCTGTATTTGAAGGTATAAGAGAAGAAGAAATAGGATTTATAGCAGCATATTTTGGAGGATACTTAAGAGGTTCTAGAGATAATGGTCTAAGAAAGAATAAAGTCTTACTAGTTTGTCCTAATGGTCTTATGGTATCAAAGAGTTTGGAAATACAGCTATACAAATACATACCAACTATAGAAATAGTAGGCATAGTATCTATTAAGCAACTAAAAGAAGTAAATATATACTATGATTACATAATTACAACCATAGACATACAAAATGTAAGTAATGTAATAGTTGTAAATCCTCTTTTAACAACATCAGACATTCAATTACTTATGAACAAACTCATAAGTGTAAAAGAAAATGAGAAGTATTTCAGTCTTGAACTGATAATACAGGCTATAAGAAAAAATGGAGTTATTAATAACGAAGAATCACTAAAAGCTGACTTATTAAACATAATACATAAGATAGATGAAGGAGAGATGTATCAACCAATGTTAAAGGAATTAATTAATGAAGAGAGGGTCAACATAATAAGAAGTGTTAAAGATTGGAAAGAAGCAATAAAAATAGCCTCAAAACCATTGTTAGAAGACAACTCTATTGAAGAGTTGTATATAGAAAATATGATAAAGTCAGTTGAAAAGTATGGACCTTATATTGTTTTAGCTGATAGATTTGCTTTACCACATGCAAGCTCTAAAGAAGGGGTAAACAAACTTGCCATGTCCTTACTTATAGTAAAAGATGAGGTTGATTTATTAGGAAAGCCAGTGAACATATTTATGGTACTAGCTGCTATAGATAATACTACTCACATCAGAGCATTAGCATCGCTGTCGGAGATGATGTATGAAGAAGAAAATATAAAAGTAATAATTAATGGAGACAAAAGCTCAATACTAGAACTTATAAATAAACAAAATTAGGAGGAATTTAAAATGAAAATATTGGCAGTCTGTGGATTTGGTGTAGGTTCATCAATGGTATTAAAAATGACGATACAAAAGGTTCTAAAGCAGTTAAGTATAGAAGGAGAAGTAGAAAATACAGATATAAACTCAGCTAGAGGGGCTGATTGTGACTGTATATTTACAAGCCAAGAATTATTAAATGAATTAAAAGGAACTTGTAATGTACCAGTATATCCAGTTAAGAAGTATATGGATTTAACAGAAGTTACAGAAGTTGTTCAAACTTTCTTAAATGATAAGAAATAGTATAAATTTTAAAAATTAAATTTAAGTTAAACGACATAAAATAAAAACTTACTAAAATTAAAAATAGTAAGAAAGAGAGGGGGAATTTAGTGATAGAAAACTTAAATAGTTAGCCTATCACTAAAAAAATAATGCTTGATTTTATTTCAAATAATATTTTACGTAATCCGTCCATGCTAATTGGATTAATAGCAGCGTTTGGCCTTATACTACAGAAAAAGAAAGCATCAGATGTTATAAAGGGGTCATTACTTGCAGCTTTTGGCATAATAATTATGGAAACTGGAACAGGGATGTTAGTTAGTTCAATAGCACCGATTAATGGAGCTTTCCAAAGTATAAGTGGTGGTGCAGTAACAAAAGGTTTGAGTGATGTTACTTTTACTGCAAGTTATGGAGGGATTATAGGTTTAGCAATGTTTGTAGGTCTAGCTCTCCATTTAATGATAGCAAGATTTACTCCTATTAAGACAATATTCTTAACAGGTCATATGCTTTACTGGTTTCCATTTATATTTGTAGCATCTGGAGTAGAAGCTGGATTAAATGGTGGCGTGTTAATAGTTTTTGCAGCAGTATTATCAGCACTTTACTGGTCAATAATGCCATGGTTATTAAGAAAATATGTATTTGATGTTATTGGAGATGATTCTTTTACACTAGGACATCCATCTGGATGCTTAGCTCTTATATCAGGATTTATTGCTAAGCTAGTAGGAAATAAAGAAAAATCTACAGAAGATATAAATATACCTCAAAGTTTATCATTCTTTAGAGAAATATCTATAAGTGGTGGAATGGCAGTATTTTTAATGTTTATAGTTGTTGGGATAGTAATACCAGATGCATTTAAAGACAGTAATGAGTTTATTGGAACATATGCAATAAAGCAAGGTCTTTCTTTTGGAGCAGGGCTTATAATAATGCTTCATGGTGTAAGAATGTTAATAAATCAAATAATGCCAGCATTTCAAGGTATATCAGAAAAAGTTGTACCAAATGCACTACCAGCGTTTGATTGTCCAATACTATTTAACTATAAGCCAAATGCTGTATTAATAGGATTCTTAGTTGCCATGTTGACATCTACAGCTATGATTTTAATATGTAACTACTTCAATATATTTAATATGTTACTTATACCACTTGTTATAACTTCATTCTTTGAGTGTGGAGCAGCAGCAGTAATAGGCGAATCACAAGGTGGTATACGTGGAGCTATAATAGGTACAGCTGTAGCTGCAATATTTATGGTAGCTTTAGTAGGAATATCTGCTGTAATTTACTCAGGAACTATTCAAAACTGGATACTAATATTTGGTGGTAACGACCTTTCATTATTTGGTATAATCAGTAAGTTTATAGGTTCATTATTTGGAGGAGTATTATAAATATGGAATTTAAATACATAAATGAGATAAAAAGATTAATTGATATAATAGAAACTGAAGAAAAATCCAATATGGAAAAAGCAGTACAAATACTTGTTGAGGCAATAAAAAACAAAAGTGCTATATTTTCATTTGGGGCTTCACATGCAGGAATACTAACAGAAGAATTGTTCTACAGGGCAGGTGGCTGTGTTCTTATAAATCCAGTATTTGCAAAGTCTCTAATGTTAGATACAGCACCTATAACTCACACTAGCAAGATGGAAAGACTAGAAGGATATGGTGTGGCTCTAGCTGATAAGACTCCAGTTAAAGAAGGAGATGTAGTTATAATTCACTCAGTATCTGGTAGAAATCCAGTAAGTATAGAATTTGCTATGGAAGCTAAAGAAAAGATGGCAACAGTAATATGTATAACTAATTTAAGCTACTCAAAGAGTGTATCTTCAAGACATTCTTCAGGAAAAAATCTTTATGAGGTGTGTGATTTAGTAATAGATAATCATGGTCAAAAAGGAGATGCCTGTGTAGAAATAGATGGTCTAAATCAAAGAGTTAGTCCAACTTCTACTGTAATTGCAACTACTGTGATGAATTCTATTATAGCTCAAGTTACTCAAGAGTTAGTTAATAGAGGGTTAAAGAATCCACCAATTTTTTATAGTGCAAATATAGATGGTGGAGATGAGTTAAATAAGAAGATTTTTGATGAATATAAAGATGTAATTCACTATGAATATTAAGGTGAAGAAAGTATTTTAATAAGG
>NZ_JAGWCT010000132.1:0-9373 GCF_020657815.1 Clostridioides sp. ZZV15-6597
TGTTCTCCCTCTGGAGTTTGTCCGTCTGATGGTTGTTCTCCCTCTGGAGTTTGTCCATCTGATGGTTGTTCTCCCTCTGGAGTTTGTCCATCTGATGGTTGTTCTCCCTCTGGAGTTTGTCCATCTGATGGTTGTTCTCCCTCTGGAGTTTGTCCGTCTGATGGTTGTTCTCCCTCTGGAGTTTGTCCATCTGATGGTTGTTCTCCTTCTGGAGCTTGCCCGTCTGATGGTTGTTCTCCTTCTGGAGTTTGACCTTCTGATGGCTTCTCCCCATCAAATACTACATCTTTGCCATTCATTTCAGCAGCATAAGATACTATTGGTGTAAATGTAGTAAATGCCATACTCAAAGCGATGGCTAAACTAATTATACTTGATTTTTTAATTTTTAATTTCAAAATTCTCCTGATACTAAAAATATATATTGTATCTATCTAATATAATTCAAAATATTATATTATTGTATAGATTTGATTCCACAATACATCTTTAGCATGTTCAATTAGGGTCGTTAATCCTAACCAGTTCTCTAATGAACTTCTTAATATTTCTATTAAGCACAGACTATATCATTACCTAATAATTAGGTACTCCCCATTTCCCCACACTTGTAGGTACGAGATTTCTCTCTAGTCGTTGAAGTTTCTTCTTTTCGAAGCTTACCTGCTGATTATCCATTTTTAAGGCACTTAGGGTTTAACCTTATGCTATCTAACTAATTTTTTCTACTTTCGTAACCGTCAAGTATCTATCAAATAGATACTCTATCACACCTATCCTTATTTCATGATTATGTTGTGGTTTAGTTAGCTTTAGGAACTTCCAGCAATTAAAGGAGTTTTGGGCAGATGTTCTACCACTCTACACTCTTTATGAATGTAGGGAGCTATTTCAAAAATATATTTTATATCTATATTTACTATGATTTATGTACTTTATTATGTCTGTTTATATATTTTTGATAATTAAAAGTTACTCCTATTTATATTTATAGCAGGTTGCACTACTAACTCCATATATCCCTTAAGTGCCCAAATTTAAGATATACTTCACAGTTTCTATAAATAGGTTTTTGTAATTTTTATTTTTTTAATGTTTTGTTCAATGTTTTAACTCTTTAAGTGCACTTTTTATGAATGTATTAAAATACAAACTAATATTTCAAGATAATTTTTCTAATATAAGACAAAAATTCGTTTTTATACTAAAAAAGATACCATAGAGTATCTTTAAATAACACAAAAACTTTTACTCTATTTGGATAGTTGACTAAATTTAATTTAGATATGTCAATACAAATCACATATTTGAGCTTTACTATTTTTGTCTGATATAATTTTAATAGCTATTGTCATTATTATACAATATAGATGAATTTTTGTCTATTTTTTCCATCTTATTTGCACATCTTATCAATTTAACTTATATGTTACATCAAAAAACATCCTCAGAAGTAATTTTTAAGATTCACTTCTAAAGATGTTTTTATTATATGGCTTTACATTAATTAATTATTTTATTTTTAATCTTACGTCACCTTTTATTCTTCTTATTAATGGGTGATTAACTGTTCTCATTACATGGTCAGTGATATGGTATACACCTAATTTTAATTTTGGTGCAGAACCCATTACTGTATTACTACAGTCAGTACAGTTACCTATTAATATAACTTCTGCTCCAGCTTTTTTAAATTCTATACATTTTTGAGCTTGTCCTGGACAGTGTCCTGGATTTTCACATTTTAATGCACCTTTTATTTCTTGAGCTTGTTTACATTTTTGAACTGATACTATATCAGTAACGCCCATTTTAGCTGCTATGTCTCTCATTCTTTCTTCGTTAGGTCCACATGCACAGACTAAAAGACCCATCTTTCTCTTTTCATTAACAAATGGCATAGTAACTATTATACCACCACTAGTTTTAGTTATTGGAGTATCTAAAGTAGTAGCTTTTCCTGTGAAAGGTCCTCCTAGGATTATTTCACCATATTCACCTTTTATTCCACCAGCTCTTTCAATTAATTCTCCAACAGTAGTTCCGATTGGCACATCTTCAAATACTATAGATTCTTTTCCACTGTTTAATTGACCAACTACAGTTATATTTTTAGATATAACTGGTCTTTTTTGCTCAACAGCTTCTACTATTCTAGTTAATGTTTCTACGTTTATTACTACTGCATTAGCTTCTGAAGGTAATTGAGTTGGCTCAAGTAATTTTCCTAGAACATCTCTTACTATAGCTCTTTCTTCTCCCATTGGGTACATATCAACTAGTTCAGCAACCTCTATATTATCTCCTGGTTTTATTACTTTTTTGAATGCTGCTATTGCTTCTGGATGTTTGCTCTTTATTGCTAGCATACCTTTTCCAGCATTAGTAACTTCCATAGCATATTTTATACCTTTGTAAACTATTTCTGGATTTTCTTCTATTTCTTTTATGTTATGAGCTAGTAAAGGTTCACATTCAGCTGCATTTGCTAATATTGTTCCACCTTTTAAATCTATATTTAATTTTATATGAGTAGGGAATCCTGCTCCACCCATTCCTACAACTCCAGCTTCTTTAATTAAATCAAGTATACTTTCTCCTTTTAATGGTTCAAAAGTATCATCTTGTGCTTCATCAGCTTCAATTACTATAGCTTGGTCATTTATTTCACTTATTTTTCCACTAACACTGGCATAAATATTTGCTCCTAATCCAGCTGGTTCTGCGATTAGAGTTCCTTTTTTTACTACATCTCCAACACTTACTACTGGCTTATCTGGACCACCAACGTGTTGTTTTAATAAAATAGAATATAGTTTGTTCAACTAGTACGCCCCCTTAAATATATTAATTTTTTTTATAAGCTGTTCAAATAATATTAATCTTGTTTTTCTATTACAAGACTTTAACATATTGTTTATTTCTATAGAACATATCGCTTATTATCAAAGCAATTTCTATGCCAACTTTTAAACAAAGTTATACCCTTTGAAAATACTATCTTACAGCGTTTGTAATTCAATTTAATCATTTAAACTCAATAAAAAAAAGTCAATTATTAGACGCTTTTTTTACTGATTTAATCTATAATTATTGATATTACATACATGCATAAAAAAGTGTCAAAAAATAGACACCGTCTTTTTATCGACACTTTTCTAACATATACTATACAATTTTCCACAACACTACTAAAAATATACATTTATTGATTATTAATTTTTTGGTTTTTGTACTCCATTAGAATCAACTATGTAATTATCTTTATATAATAAATCAGATATTTTTACTAAGCTATATCCATCTTTTTTAAGTCGATTTATTATGGTATCCAAATAGTTATCTACATCATTTATATTAGCATGAAATAAAACTATTGAACCAGGCTGAGCTTCTTTTATTACTTTTTCAATTACATGATTTGGGCCAAGTTCTTTCCAATCTATCGAATCTACATCCCACTTAATTACTTTATAACCTAAATCTCCACAAATGTCCATAGCTTTATTGTTTACGTCTCCAAAAGGAGGTCTAAATAGATTGGTCTTTTTACCTGTTATATTAAATATTTTTTCTGATGTAGTTTCTATTTCTTCTGTTATATCCTCTTTTGATATTTCTTTTAAATTAGCATGAGTATTTGAATGATTTCCAATCTCATGTCCTTTTTCATCTATAGCTTTAACAATTTCTTCATTATCATCCACCCAACTACCAACTAGAAAAAAAGTAGCTTTTATGTTATGTTTATCTAAAATTTTAAGAATATCATCCATGTTATCAGTTCCCCAAGCAACATCAAAACTCAGAGCTATCTTTTTCTCATTTGTATCAACTCTATATATAGGCATTTTTGAGCTATCAGATTTAGAGCATACATATTTTATTCCATAAACAAGAGCAAATATTAATACCAATAACAATGAAAAAAATAAAACACTATATATTAAAGCTTTAGTTCTCTTAACTTCTCTTTTCATACTATTCCCCCTTTTAAATAAATTCTTCTATATTTAAAATTTATTTTTTTTTAGCTCAAAAAAGTACTGTAATATTTAATTTATAGGACAACAAATAAAAAAATAAACTCTATATTAGACCAATTAACCTCTTTAAAATACTACTTTTTTTAATTTTTTTATATTTTTTACATTTTTACCTTTATTTTTCTGTATATATTATTTTTATTTTGGAGAAATTAGTATTAACATCACATAAATAAAAGTGTTGTTAGACATCATAAACTAATTATTTAAGGAGGAAATTTACTATGTCAAATTCAAACAGAACAGTAGTGCCAGAGGCAAAAGCAGCTTTAAATCAAATGAAATTAGAAATAGCTAACGAAATAGGTTTATCTAACTATGAAAACATAGACAAAGGTAACTTAACAGCTAGAGAAAATGGATATGTTGGTGGATACATGACTAAGAAATTAGTTGAAATGGCTGAAAGACAAATGGCTGGAAAATAGATAGTAAATTTTGACACCTGGGTATCAACAGGGCTGCCGATTGGTAGCCCTGTTTTCTTGTCTTCATTTATAAAATTAATTTTATATAATTTGTTAAAGATTAATGATACTATACAAATTATTCTTTTAATTTTGTATAAATTAGTTTAATATATTATATATAGAAATAGTTTGACGGAGGATGATATTTATGTTTGAAAACTCATCTGAAGAATTAGCTTATCACAAACTTTTAATTTTGTATATATTGGAAAAAATTAAAATGGACTTAACTAATTCTCAAATAACTCAAGTAGTATTAGAGACTGAAATGATGAATTACTTTTCATTACAACAACTTTTATCTCAGCTTATGGAATCTAAGTTTTTGACTACATATAAAGACTCTGACAGAGAATATTATGCTCTTACTCAAAGAGGCGTAGAAAGTCTAGAATACTTTTTTAATCGAATACCTACTAGTGTTACTGAAAAAATAGACAAGTATATAGATTCTAATAAAGAAAATTTACTAGCAGATACTCAAGTAAAATCTAGCTTCGTAAAACAAAGTGATAATGAATTCATTGTCAATCTTAGAGTCATAGAAAATCAATCTAACTTAATAGATTTAAATCTAAATGTTTCATCAGAGAAACAAGCAAAACTTATTTGTAACAATTGGAAAAACAATGCATCTTATATGTATGCTGAAGTTATCGACTTACTTATAAGAGACATACATTAAGGCCTACAAACAAACTATAGTTGTAGGCTCTTTTCCTACCTTGATTACCTTTATTAATTTGTTATTTGCAGTTTCATAGACTTTAACTGAGTTCTCTTGAGTATCTGATACAAATAATAACTTTTCATCTTTAGATATTTCTAATCCCTGAGGAATTCCATCTATTTCAATATTTCCAATATATTTACTTGTTGTATAATCCAAAATTCTTACATTATTATAACCCAAGTCAGCAACATAAACTTTTTTCCCACTATAATTAAACCTTATTTCTACTGGCAATAAGAATTCATATAATACCTTTTTTATATCCATACTTACTTCATCAACTATTACAAGCTTTCCATCAAGTGTTGATATATACATTTCCTTCTTTTGTTTATCAAGTGCTATATGCCATGCTCTAAAGT
Source organism: Clostridioides sp. ZZV15-6597 (assembly GCF_020657815.1). Lineage (NCBI taxonomy): Bacteria > Bacillati > Bacillota > Clostridia > Peptostreptococcales > Peptostreptococcaceae > Clostridioides > Clostridioides sp. ZZV15-6597. Next base: position 5,612 of record NZ_JAGWCT010000132.1, read on the forward strand.
CCATATTGATTTTCTTTTGTATACTTTTATTTATTGTGTCTATACATACTATCGAATTTATACATGGTACATATAGCTTTTTACTCTCTCTGTCAAAATCAAATCCATGTGGCATATTATCAACGCCAATGATTCCTATTGGATTTAATGTGTTTTTATCCAATACATATATGCTATTTGAATCTTCATTTGCTACAAATAACTCATTATCACTAAGCATAACTTGACTAAGACTTCCTCCTATAGAAACAGTATCAATTATTTTATCATTACTTAAGTCTAAAACATATAGTATTCCATTGCTCGAACTAGGTATGTATATCAAATTTTTTTCCTTTTCTATGCAAAAATGATGTGGATATATATTATCCTCTAATACTATTTCTTTTTCTAGTTCAAGCGTAGAATAATCAACTATACTAATGCTCTTTGATAGGTAGTTAGAAATATAGATTTTCATATAACCCCTCCTCTCTACAATACATATACTACAATAATATATTATTTTATTAGCTTGTATTATGCTTTATAGTTGCATTATTATACATATATTTGGTATTATTATTGATGTTGACACAATGAAATAATAATTAATGGAGGTCTTTTTTATGAAGGTTACTTTTAACCCAAGTGGTGTTTGTTGTAGAGAGATGTTTTTTGAAGTTGATGAAAATAATGTGATTGTTGATGCTGAGTTTATAGGCGGATGTAATGGAAATTTATTAGGGCTTAAGAGTTTAATAATTGGTCAAAATGCTCTTGAAATTGCTGATAAATTAAATGGTATTGATTGTGGAGGTAAAGGTACTTCTTGCCCAGACCAATTATCTAAAGCCATTCGTCAATCTATCTAGATATTGATAATATATAGTAATACACTCATCTAAAAACTGATTTTATTAAAAAAGGAGTTGTCTATTATTTTAGCCAACTCCTCTTTATATGTCTTTTATTTTTATCTATATATTTATATGTATTTATTTTATAAGATTATAATTTCTTTACCAAAGTTCTTACTGTGCCTATCATATATAAAGAACCTGCACTTATTATAATATCATCCTTATTTGATGTTTCCAATGTATAATTAACTGCATCTTCTATTTCATATTTTGACGTTACATCACTTACATATTTTAATATTTTTTCTTTTAATATATCTGAATTTATAGCTCTTGGATTATTAGGAGTTGTTGTCACTACTTTGCTAAATTTAGGCATTAGTATGTCCAAAACACCATCAATATCTTTATCTTCCAACATACCTATTAATAAAGTTAGTTTTTTATCTTTAAAATGTTTATCAAGTGCTTTTGCTAAAGATTTTGCTCCATCTTCGTTATGTGCTCCATCTATTATAAAAATTGGACTTTCTTTTATCTTTTCTATTCTTCCTGGCCATTTAGTAGTTATGAGACCTTCTCTTATAGATTCTTCACTTACATTATCTAATTTTTTTGTATCTTTTAGATATTTTAGTACACTCATTGCCAATATAGAATTATTTATTTGATGTTCACCTATCAACGTTATTTCAAGATTCTTATAAGTTTCTCCCATTACATTACAATCATACACTTGAAAGTTTATGTTTGATTTTTTTATATTTATATTGTCAAAATTAACTTCTATGTATTTTGCATTTTTTTCTTTGCAAACTGACTTTATAGCATCCTTTGCTTCATCAGTCTGGTCATATACAAGTACTACTCCATTTTCCTTTATTATACCAGCTTTTTCATATGCTATTTTTTCTATTGTATCTCCAAGTATTCCTGTATGGTCTAAACTTATAGATGTTATTACACTTACAAGTGATTTTGTTATTATATTTGTAGCATCATATCTTCCACCTAATCCAACTTCTAAAGCTACAAAATCTACTTTTTGCTCTGAATAGTAATAAAATGCCATTGCAGTAACTACTTCAAATTCAGTTGGATATGCATAACCTTGGCTTACCATAACTTCTATCTTTTCTTTTATTAAATCAATTATTCTAGCAACATCTTCTTGTGGTATATTCTCTCCATTTACTCTTATACGCTCAGTAAAAGTTTCTAGATATGGAGATGTGTATAGGCCGACCTTATATCCACTTTCTCTTAGTATATTAGAAATAAAAGAACACACCGAACCTTTTCCATTAGTTCCAGCTACATGTATTATATTTAAAGTTTCTTGTGGATTTCCCAACAGTTCTAATAATTTCCCAATATTCTCTAAACCTAATCTTATACCAAACTTATTGGTTTGTGATATATATTCTAATGCTTCTTCATATTTCATTATCTAATTCCCCCTGTATTGGCATTTTATTTTATGTTATCTAATTATAGTATATTTTTCACTTTTAATCTACTGACAAAGAATACATATAATCTAACACCTTCTACATTAAATTTGGTTCATAAATTTTTATTTATCTTTTGTATTTGTATATCTTTCTACTAATTCAGTTAATGTATATATGGAAACTAAGTCATATTTTGATATGTCCATATAATTAAATTTCAAATCAAATCTGTTCTCTAATTTTTCTAATAGATTAAAACAATTATCATAAACTAATCCTATCTCTTTATTAAAAAGGCTACATTGAAATAATTTTTCATTATCAGCTTCAGTATTTAAACACTCTCTAATAACATCAGCAACTTCCACAAGCAGAGCATTTTCCTTATCATATAAATCCACTTTAAAATCTGGAATCCTACTATACTTGTCTAAATCACAACTACTCCAACAATTTTTGGTTGCTAGAGACTCGAGTTTTTTATTTAACGCGTATATTGTTATGTTTGGCTCTTCTGACAATATTTTAGCTATTTTCCCAGTAAATTTTGCAGCTACATAACTATTACATTTTGGTGGTAATCTGAAAGAATTATTTATATCACAACTTATATATGAATTACTATCCATAACACATTGAACATCATATTTTTTATTGTACCAAAAAGAATTCTCTATATCCAAAGTAGAAGCCCTTACACCTATGACATTGTTAAACATAGCTGGATAACTCAAGTCAAAGTTATTAGCTAAGGAACATACTATTATCTTTCCTTTTCTAAACAATTCATAGCAAACTTCAAATAAGCCCTTAACACTTTCTACACCTATAACTGATAAACTTAAGTTAATCAGTCTTATATTAGTATCCAAAAGGTATTTTAATGCCTCTTCAAGAACCTTTATATTTGTAATACTATCTTTATTACCTAAAATTTTTATCACAAATAGCTCTACATCTTCATACTCCTTTTTGATTATTGATGCACAAGCAGTTCCATGACCATCTTCATCATCAAATTTGTCTGATATAAAAATATAGTCATGTATACATTCAAAAGCAATTCCTCCAACTAAGTTATCTTTTAAGTAATCATGTTCTTTATCTATTCCTGTATCTAATACTGCAACCTTAACTTTATTATTCATATCACATATATTCTCCATTACTAAAAGTTTTTAATATATCTACATTAATAGTTCATCTTAAACCTTAATTTAAGTGGCACAATTTATCTTTTAAATGCTCTATTTGTTGCTAAAAACATAAAATAAGTACACTATATACTTAATTTATCTTAATTATATCAATTATTGTCATCAAATTGTTAAATATTACGATAAAATTTTTAGATTTATATCACAATTTAGAATTATTTGTAAAAAGGGGATTGTCTTTTCTATTAGACAATCCCCTTGTATATTTTGTTATTCATTATTCACAATTAACTATTAATTATATTTCAT
>NZ_JAGWCT010000133.1:0-9356 GCF_020657815.1 Clostridioides sp. ZZV15-6597
ATATATTTTGACATACTCTTTTCTTCTATGCATGAGTGTGTGACAAACAAAAAAATTTTAAATTCTCTTATAAATAATTATAGTCTCTATTAACTTGAATGTTTAGATAGAAACTCCATTTGTTGAAGATTGAATGTTTGTGCATGAGTATTAGAATAATTTTTTGAATATGTATCAATAAAACCATGATTTGCCTCTGCAATTTCAATTTGAATATTTTGTTTTTTAGCAAGTTGAGAGGCAACAAAATCAACATCAAATGAATCGTATTTTGCAAATACCAATAAAACAGGACATTTTGGAATTACATCTATATAATCTCTAATTCGAGAACCATAACAGCAAATTATTCCATCACACAATGAATTTTCACTGCATCTCCATGCAATTGTTGCACCTACACTATACCCAATAACGAATACATGCTTATATTTTAATTTTAAATCATTTATAAGTTTTTCTACTTTTTCATAAATATTAAATCCTATATTAGTTATAAAAAAATTATATGCATCTTGGGCTTTTAAATAAGAAAAAACTTTTCCACTACCCAAAAGTTCAGGACAGAATACATCATATCCATCTTGATAGTATTTTTGACAAATATCCTTTATAAAGTTGTTAACTCCATAAATTTCATGTAGCACTACAATAGCTATCTTACTTTTATATGTATACTTAATCAGTTTATCCACCACCTTTATTAAACAGTCAATATTTTTATACTTAGTTTAATGTATTCCTATGTGTATGTCAATTTACTATTTTAGAATCTAATTTACTCTTTAATTCCATATTTTTATATTTGAATACTTCCTATTAGCTTTAATTGACATAAGGGAAATTCCTAATACCCTAAAAAAAGCACTCATTTTACCACGAATTTACCACGATTGAATGAGCCTTGACATGACGATAAAGAGACAAGGAAGATAGCACAAAAGCTGTACATTTCCCTTTCTTCATTCATACAACTAGACTATTTCACTTTGATTTCAAACATAAAAATAGCTTTTATCATCTGTGTATGAATTTATCCTTTTAGTTCTTCATCAACTTGCATATTGACCGAACCACTCTCATTGTAACACGGACGTAGGCATAATTTGGATATATAAGTGTTATAGAATTTCAAAATTTCCTTGATTGCTTTTTCATCTCCGTCAAATGCCTTACATATCAACTCATAAGATGGATAATCATCATCATTAAAGCATTAAACTGTAATCTGACGATATGCTCAAAAGAAGATAAACTCATGTTTATTCACCTCCTTTCTGCATATAACTGAAATATATAAACGCAAATATTCCTCTTAATTTTGAGTAGGAATTTTATTTATATCTTTTGTATATAGATAGCTGAAAAGATATTGACTATGAAAAAAGCCCACACAAAACATATAGTTTGTATGAGCTAAAGTGTTAGCATATTCAGTTGTAAATGATGTTCCATTAAGATTGCTTCGTCAATAGTTTCTTGTATTCTGCAATGGAAACACCTTGTGCTCTTGCCCCAACTTTTAAGATTGTTTTATATCTCTTTTTTTAAAACTTTCATAGCAGTTATATCTCCCTAACTTCATCATTGCCATTATATCAAATATCTTTAGTTGATACATGTTTGCAAATCAGACACCATGAAATTATAAATATAATAATCGAAACTAGAATACTTATTGCCATTGACAAAGTACCGTTATCAATCAATTTACTCATGCCGAATACAAATCCTGCTGCAAGTGGATATGCTATTATTGCACCAACCACACTTTTTTCTTCATCAAGTAAATAAAAGCATGGAAGCATAATTCCGCCAGAAAAGAATGTCATAACTATACTCAAGCATGTAAACAATGGCAAAAAGCTAAAATTCATATCATTTATAACAAAAGATACCATTGTACTGAAAATTATTCCAAACACTATGCCAAGCAAACATAGTAGCACATACATAAGATATTTACTGCTTATAATTGTTCTTTTAGGTGTTGGAAATGTTACAGCTGTTTTTAACCAGCCACATTTTTTGTCAATATTAATTATCGTTGCTACACTCATACCTAGTACAGTTGTTGCTATAACAATCAAAACTTGTGGAGTTGCAAAAAAAGATACTCCAAACCCAATAACAGCAAAAGTAATCAGTAGTGTAATAATTGATGACTTGATAATGTAATAATCTTTTAAAAGCAAACCTTTCATACTATTTATCCCCCTTTACATACATAAGCATAATTTCATCTATACTCGCTGGTACAATCATAATTTTCGGATATTTTCTTTCTGTATGCTGCCTATTAGAAATCAATATTTGCCATTCATAATCTTGTTTTCTATATGCAATAATATCAGCTTTATCTATTTCATTAAATTGCTTTGAATTACATTTTATAATTCCATATTTTTCTAATAACTCGTCTTTTGGTTTTGAAAATAATACTTTTCCTTTATGTATGAATACAATATAATCTGCAATTTTTTCTAAATCACTGGTAATATGAGATGAAACCAGTATTGAGTGTTCTTCATCTTGAATAAAATCTAAAAACATTTCTAAAATATCATCTCTTATTATTGGGTCAAGACCACTTGTAGCCTCATCAAGAATTAGCAATTTTGAATTATGAGATAATGCTACCGAAATAGAATACTTCATTTTCATTCCTTTAGAATACTCTTTAAGTTTTTTATTAACTGGAAGTTCAAATTTATTAAGTAGTTCTAAATATTTTTGGCTATCCCATTCTTTGTAAATGTTTTGAAATACCTTTCCTAACTTTTTAGGAGTTAAACTGTCTGGATAATTACTTCCGTCAAAAACAACACCTATATGTTCTTTTGTTTCGGCATTTACACTTTTTCCGTTAAATACAGATACTTCTCCTTGTTCGGTAACAGTCAATCCTAGAATAGCATTGATTGTAGTGCTTTTTCCAGCACCATTTTCGCCAATCAGACCTACGATACTTCCTTGTGGTACTTTAAAAGAAATGTTATCCAGTTTAAAATCCTTGTATTGTTTCGTTATTCCTTTAAGCTCTAATGCAATTTTTTCCATAGTATCATTCCTCCTCGTACAATAATGTTAATAGCAATTGTAATTTATTAAGTTTAATTCCACTTACTTTAGCTATTTCAATGGCTTCTGAAAAATGGCTTTCTATTTTTTTCTGTTGTTCTTCTAAATAAAAATCTTGATTTTGAGCAGAAACAAAGCACCCCTTTCCAGCCGTTGTTTCTATAAAACCGTCTGTTTGAAGTACATCATAAGACTTTTGTACTGTCAAAACACTTATATGCAGAGATTTAGCCAGCCCTCTTATGGATGGCAAAGCTTCTCCAGCTTTCAATTCTCCATTGATAATCAGTGCTTTTATCTGTGAAGAAATTTGTTCATAAATAGGAACACTAGCATGATTATTGATAAATATTTCCACTATTTTTCTCCTTTCGTATTATACCGTATTACTTATGCAAGTACAGTATAATACGAAATAGTACAGTTGTCAATAAATTAAAGACTTGCATAATACTTTATGTTATACAAGCCTTTTATTATTTATCCTATATTATTCTAGTTGCTATCCTTATGCAGTAATAAGCTCAAACTATAATCCATTGTAAAAGAACTGTACAACATACTTTCCCTTTATTCCTCTTGATACCCCTTTAACAGTTCATCACAACGGTCAATACTATGCCATACCTTATAGCATTTCATCAGCCTGTCCATTTTTTGACGCTGAATTAACTTCTTTATCTCCAATAATTCATAAATAGATATTTTTATATCGCTCATATAATTGTTGATATATTCCGACATCTTGACTTTCATATAAAACTTCCACTCCTCATGACTTTGGAAAAATTCATCATGGGCATATTTTCCAGCGACACATTGAAATCTTCTTCCCGTTCTACTACTTCCATGATGAACTGTTCCATATGGTAAGTATGTTTCCATTCTCCTGATAACAATTCATTTGGTGTAACATCTAATACATTTGTTATCTTTTTCAGCGTTTCATAAGGTAGGAAAATTCAATCCTCCTTCAATCTTGGAATGGCTCTGCATATTGATACTGATAGCATCTGCAAATTCCTGCTGTTTCATTTTTCTGTGCTTTCTGATTATCTGGATATTCTCTCCCAAAAGTTTGTATTTCATGGCATAACCCTCCACATTGTTTCGTTACTTGTTATTTATAATCCTGTCGTACTTAATTATTTGTGCAAAATCAAGAAAAATTCATTAACAGATAAGCGTGTAATGATTATTATGTATTCGTAAATATAAATAATCACAATAGATTGAAATATACAATCATTTTAAGCTCTATTTGTTGATTATTAAACTTATGAGAATGAATAATGGTTGAAATGGGTGCTGGATAGATACTAAGAATCGCCCTAAGACAGAGCCAATAGTAATAGACGAATGGGGAAATTTCCTATTTGTCAATCAGAATGGTAATCCAAAGGTTGCGATTGATTACAATGGGTTATTTAACCATATTGTGAAGAAATACAACAAGCAACATGGATACAGCCTTACCACATATCACACCATATATATTACGCCATACATTCTGTGCGAAACTGGCACAACGGAACATGAACCCGAAAGATTTACAGTATTTCATGGGACATTCGAGTATCGGTATCACAACAAACTGGTGCGCTCATTCGTCCATTGACAGTGCCAAGACAGAGGTTAAGCATCTGATTGCATAAAAGTATTTACCACGATATTTACCACGTTTGATGGGAAAAATATAAGAAGATAAACCTAGAAACATGAGTATTGATATAAAGTAAAATGCCCAAATAGCTTATAAAATAAGGCTATTCGGACATATAAGAAGATTAAAAAGATAATCAAAAATCTATATATAATTTTTTATAAATTTATTTTCCAAAATATCTATTTAATAATCCTAAGAATGCTTTACCATGTCTAGCTTCATCTTTACACATTTCATGTACTGTATCATGTATAGCATCTAATCCTAATTCTTTAGCTTTTTTAGCTAATTTTAATTTTCCATCAGTTGCACCATATTCAGCATCAACTCTAACTCTTAAGTTTTCTTTTGTATCTGCAACTACAACTTCTCCAAGAAGTTCTGCAAATTTAGCAGCATGTTCTGCTTCTTCAAAAGCTATTCTCTTATAAGCTTCTCCAACTTCTGGATATCCTTCTCTATCAGCTTGTCTACTCATTGCTAAATACATTCCTACTTCTGTACACTCTCCAACAAAATTAGCTCTTAATCCTTCGATTACTTCTTCATCTACACCTTGAGCTACTCCTATTCTGTGCTCATCAGCCCAATTCTTTTCGCCTTTCATTTCTTCAAACTTATCAGCTCCAACTTTACATACTGGACATTGTGCTGGTGCAGCATCCCCTTCATGTATATATCCACATACTGTACAAACAAATTTTTTCATAATTAATTTCCTCCTAATATTTTATATATCAAATTAAATTTTTTATTTTCTAAGTTAGTCTATATATACCCGCGTCATATACCTTTAAACAATTTTTTTTAAATTTTTTTATTAATTTTTAATTTCGATTTGTTAACAGTATATTTCTGTGATAATGACCTTTTAGTTTTATTAGTTCTTTATGGTTTCCAGACTCTACAATTCGCCCATTTTCTAAAACTATTATATTGTCACAATTTGATATAGTACTTAGTCTATGAGCTATAATTATACTAGTCTTTCCATAAGTTATATTATTTATTGCCTCTTGAATCTTAGCTTCAGTTGCTATATCTATATTACTTGTAGCTTCATCTAAAATAAGTATTGGTGCATTTTTTAATACCGCCCTAGCAATACTAATTAGTTGTTTTTGCCCCTCACTTAAATCCTCACCCCTATCCGATAAAACAGTCTCATATCCTTCACGCATCTTAATTATAAACTTATGTAAATTTGCTATTTTACTAGCAGATATAACCTGTTCATCAGTTGCTGTTAGATTTCCATATCTTATATTTTCCATAACAGTGTCATTAAATATATAACTTTCTTGTGGAACTACTCCAAAATAATTTCTTAAACAATTCCTATCAACTGAATATATATCATTCCCATCTAAAAATATCTTCCCTTTTTCTACTTGATAGAAATTTGTAATCAGATTTATAATTGTCGTTTTTCCACTACCAGTTTCTCCTATTATGGCATTTGATGTTCCAGCCTTGATTTTTAAGTTTATATCACTTAAAATATTCTTTTTTGAGTCATAAGAAAAACTTACATCTTTAAATTCAATATCTCCATTTATAAAAGATTTTTTTAAATTATTATTTTTATTGTTGTAAATATCACTTTTAGTGCTACTATTTATTTGTGCTTCTTCTTGCTCATCCATAATTTCAAAGACTCTTTCACATCCTGCTACAGCTGAAAGCAGTGTATTAAATAAGTTAGCTAATTCATTTAAAGGTCTTGTAAATTGTCTTACATAACTTAAAAAACTTGCTATAACTCCTATAGTTATAACGTCTTTAGACGCAAGTACTCCACCTATAATACATATAATTGCAAACCCTATGTTACTAATTACGTTCATAATAGGCATTAAAAGAGATGTATAAATCTGTGATTTAAGTGAAATACTCAAAAGCCTATCATTGATTTCTTTGAAGTCACTTACAGATTTTTTCTCATAATTAAAAGCTTTTACTACATTTATATTTGATATCATTTCCTCAATATGAGAATTTAGCTTTCCTAGCTCCACTTGTTGTTGCTTAAAAAAAACTCTAGTCCTCTTTGCAATAAAATTACTCAGAAGCATTACTACTGGTATTAATACAATACTACAAAAAGTTAAAATAGGGCTTAATATAAACATCATAATGAAAGTTAGCAATATGTTTAAAATTCCTGTAATTAATTGTACTAATGAAGTTGAAATACCTGTACTAATATTATCAACATCATTTGTTACTCTACTCATAATATCTCCAGTGGGACTCTTATCAAAGAAAGTTATTGGTAAATTCCTAAATTTTAGAAATAAATTACTTCTCATATCTCTAACTATACTTTGAGATAATCTAGCTGTAAATACCCCCTTAGACAGCTTAACTAAAAATTCAATTATATAAAATAAAAGTAAAATAAGTATTCCTTTTAAGAAAACAGACTTTGAATATATATCAATATTTATTATGTCAACTACTTTTCCAAGAGTATATGGTATTATAGTTGATATAATTGAATCAATTATTACTAGTAAAAAAATCAATCTAGTAATTTTTTTATCTTTTTTAAAGTACATAAAAACTCTTTTAAATGTTTTTTTAAAATCTTTAGGCTTTGCTTTTTTCTTTAGTCTACTCACCTTTTGATTTCCAGTACTCAAATTCAATACACTTCCTCCTTAATTTACATCTTCATTTACTAGATTTTGCAACTCAAAAATCTTTTTATAAGTTGGAGAACTAACCAGTAAATCTTCATGTGCAGCAAATCCAACCACCTCTCCCTCATCTAAAACTAAAATCTTATCACAGTCAATTATAGAACTAATTTTTTGTGAAATAGTTATAATAGTACATTTCTTGTTTTCATTTTCTCTTAAATTATTTATATAATCTTTTATATTTTTCCTTATAACTGTTTCTGTATTGATGTCCATCGCACTAAAACAATCGTCAAGAATTAATATTTGTGGTTTTTTTGCTATAGCTCTAGCTATTGTAACTCTTTGTCTTTGTCCTCCTGATAGGTTTTTACCCCTTTGAAACAAAACTTCATCATAAGAATTTTCAAGCTTTGTTATAAATTGATTTGCATTTGCTATTTCGCATGCTTTTACAACATCTTCCTCACTTATATCTTTATTTCCCATAATTATATTTTCTGATATACTCTTTCCAAACACACTGCTATTTTGAAAAACTACACCTATTTTTTCTCTTAAACTTTCTTTAGATATACTATATATGCTATGCTCTCCTATCTTAATATCTCCTTTATCAACCATATATAATTTTTGGATTAAATTGATTAAAGAAGTCTTTCCTGAACCAGTTTGGCCAATCACGCCAATATTTTGCCCTTCTTTTATTTTAAAAGATATGTCTTTTAATATCTTCTCATCTATATTTTTATTATACGAAAAGTCTACATTTTCAAAAATTATATCACCATTTATAAATTCTAATTCTCTTTCTTTACCATCTAAATCAGTATTTTTGATAATCACTTCTTCATTCTCATCAAGCAAGACTTCACTTATTCTTTCATAAGAAGCTTTTGCTCTCACAAAAACATTAAAAACATGTGAAATCATTATAAGTGATGTTAATATTCTAGTCATGTAGTTTACATAGGCAACTATAATTCCAATTTTAATTTCTCCAGAATAAATTAAATATCTTCCAATCAGCAATATTATTATTATAGCAATATTAATAATTATTGTAATTGTTGGTCTAAAAAATGACATCATTGTTGTAGCTTTTCTACTATTTTGAAAAAGTTCATTATTTAATTCTTCAAAACGTTTATTCTCATAATCATACCTACAAAATAATTTAACTACCTTTATTCCACCTAAAAACTGTCTCAATTTTGAGTTTATTTTATCTGTACTTTCTTGTACTTTTTTAAATAACTTATATCCAATCTTCATATTAAACAATATTATAATAAATATAATTGAAACTGCAATTAAAATAATTATTGACATTTTTAAATTTAATTTTATTGCTATAATTAAACTTCCTATACACATAATTGGTGATTTTATAAAAACTCTCATCATTCCATGAACAAATAATTGTATCTGATTAATATCATTAGTAATTCTTGTTATTAGTGAGGCTCTACCAAACTTATCTACTTGCTTCAACGAATATGTATTTATCTTTTCAAATACATCCTGTCTTAAATCATAAGAAAAACACTGAGAAACTCTTGCTGAGATTATACTCCTTATTATTGAAAATACTGCTCCTAAAAAAGTTATACCTATCATTAAAGCTCCTGTTGATAATATGTAGTCTAAGTCCTTATTTAAAACCCCTATATCAATTATTTTAGCCATTATAGTTGGTTGTGCCAAATCACAAAAAGCTTCCAATGTTAAGAAAAATATTGCTGTTAAAAACAACACTATATATTTTTTTATATATTTTTTAAAATACCTCATTCAATCATCCCTTCATAGCATTTTCTCACTATTAAAAGTATATCACAATCAATAATTTAATTGATTATATCAATTATAAATATTTGATTTATTCTTAATTTTTATACTATATATTTTATAAATTATTTGTTTTTATTTCCCATATTTATATATATTTATAGCATACTATT
>NZ_JAGWCT010000134.1:0-9312 GCF_020657815.1 Clostridioides sp. ZZV15-6597
GAACACAGAAGTTAAGCTCTCTAGCGCTGATGGTACTTGGTGGGAAACTGCCTGGGAGAGTAGGACGTAGCCACGTAGTCTTTTTTTATTGTTTGCCATAAAACATAAAATCTAAAATTAAACAGAATATAAACTCTGTATTGATTTATACTAAGATAAAATATAAAATTATATAATATAGACAAAAAGTTTTGATTTAGAAAGAAGGTGTAATATGAATTCTAATGAAAGAAGAAACAAATTAATAGATATTTTAAAGGAATCTAAGCATCCTGTAAAAGGTGGAGTGCTAGCGGAGCTATTAAATGTAAGCAGACAAGTAATAGTACAAGATATAGCGCTTATAAGGGCTAAAGGCTTTGAAATAATAGCTACACCTCAAGGATATATAATATATAATCAACCATACTTTTCCAGACAAATAAAATGTAAAAATCATAAAAATGCCCAAGAAATTTATGAAGAACTAAGAATTATTGTAGATTTAGGTGGAATTGTAAAAGATGTTATTGTAAATCATCCAACATATGGTCAAATAACTGCAGAACTTAATATTTATTCTAAAATGGATATAGATGATTTTATGAGAAAAGTTGAAACAAATGAGTTTAAACAATTATCAGTCTTAACAGAACGCAGTCATATTCATACAATTGAAGCACTCAAAGAAAAGACTATTGAAGATATAATAAAAAAATTAGATGACAGTGGAGTATTATCATAAGGAGGAGTTAAATGAATTTTTTGTCATTAGCTAAGACTACTTCAACAAATAGTAATATAACGAAGAGAACTTTAGAAAATATGCTTAATAATTTCAGTGATAATATACCAAATATTATATATGCAATAACAATATTTATAATAGGTATTTATATAGCTAAGATAGTAAGAAAGATGGTTTCTAAGTTTCTAATTAAATATGGAATGAGTAAAGGTGTAAATAATTTTATTGTATATGGTATATATATATCAATGCTATCCATCATATCATTGATAAGTTTAGGGATTATAGGAATACAAACTACGTCAGTTGTAGCGGTCTTAGGAGCGGCTGGATTTAGTATAGGATTAGCATTTAAAGAAATATTATCAAATCTAGGCTCAGGCATGATTATTTTGTTTTTTAAGCCATTCAATATAGGTGATTATATTCAAGGGTCAGGTGTAGAAGGTACAGTTTCTGACATACAAATATTTAGTACTGTTCTTAAAACTCCAGATAATAAAACTATAATAATACCAAATTTTCAATTGACAAGTAATAATATAATTAATTACACACATCAAAATAAAAGAAGGATAGATTTTTCGTATAATATTTCTTATGATAGCAATATAGATATAGTTAAATCTATATTAAATGAAATTTTTACAAATGAAAAAAGGATACTAGATGACCCAAAGCCAATCATAGGGTTAAACTCTATAGGTAATAATACTATGCAAATAGTTGCCAGACCTTGGGTTAAAACTGATGATTACTGGGATGTATACTTTGATGTAATGGAAAAAGTTAAGAAGAAATTTGATGAAAATAAAATAGAAGTTCCATTTATTCCTGCTTCATTATTGTTTAGTAACACAAGTAATTTAAATTCTTTGGATAAAAGATAATATTTTAATTAAACAAAAAAATCAAACTTAAGATAATAAATTAAAGAAAATTCTAAAAAAAAATTGAATAATAGTATTGAAAGATGTTAATATATATAATATAATGATTATCAAATAAAACAATTAGTTAAAAGCATTGAAAGAAAATAGTAAAAAACAGGTTGTATTCAGAGAATGAGTGGATGGTGAGAACTCATTACAATGGTTTTTGAATCTACTCTAGAGCTTCTAGTTAAAGCTAGACGTTTACCTACGTTACAGGTCTGAGAGGATTATACATATGGGTATAATCAATTAGGGTGGCAACGCGGATAAAAGATTTTCGTCCCTTTTATAGGGTAAACGGAGGTCTTTTTTTATTTTCCAAATTTGTTTAAACTAAGAATTTGAAGTTAAAAATATTTTAATTTAAATTGGAATTATTAATTTATATTATAAAAATTATTAGGAGGAATTAATATGTTAGATATTAAAAGAATAAGAGAAAACTTAGATGATATTAAGAAAGCTATGGAAATAAGAGGCGAAAAAGAATTCGACCTTGATGCTGTAGTGGAATTAGATAATAAAAGAAGAGAGATACTTCAAGAAGTTGAAGTTATGAAAAATGAATTAAATGTAAACTCTAAAAAGATACCACAATTAATAAAAGAAGGAAAAGATGTAGAAGAGGAAAAAGCAAGATTAAAAGAATTATCAGACAAGATAAAAGGTATTGATGAGAAAGTAAAAGAAGTTGAAGCAAAAATGGAATATGCATTGATGAGAATTCCAAATGTACCTCATCCAGATGTGCCACAAGGTGAAACAGATGAAGACAATGTTCAAGTAAGAACTTGGGGAGAACCTACAAAATTTGATTTTGAACATAAAGCTCACTGGGATATAGGAACTGGTTTAGGCATACTAGACTTTGAAACAGCTGGAAAAATAACTGGTTCAAGATTTACTTTATATAGAGGACTAGGTGCTAGATTAGAAAGATCTTTAATGAATTTCTTCTTAAATACTCACACAGCTAAACATGGATATACAGAAGTTTTACCTCCATTTATGGCTAATAGAAATAGTTTTATAGGCACTGGTCAACTTCCTAAATTTGAGGAAGATATGTTTAAAATAGAAGGGCTAGAGTATTTCTTAATACCAACAGCTGAAGTACCTGTGACAAATATACATGCTAATGAAATATTAGATGTTGCAGAACTTCCAATAAAATATTGTGCATATACTCCTTGTTTTAGATCTGAAGCTGGTTCAGCAGGAAGAGATACAAGAGGTTTAGTTAGACAACATCAATTCAATAAAGTTGAATTAGTTAAATTTGTTAAACCAGAGGATTCTTATAAGGAATTAGAATCATTAACTCATGATGCTGAAACTATGTTACAAATGTTAGGTCTTCCATATAGAGTTGTAAGAATATGTACAGGAGACTTAGGATTTACAGCTGCTTTTAAATACGATTTAGAAGTTTGGATGCCAAGTTATAATAGATATGTAGAAATATCTTCTTGTTCAAACTTTGAAGATTTTCAAGCAAGAAGAGCGGGAATAAGATTTAAAAGGGATAAAAAATCAAAAGCAGAATATGTTCATACATTAAATGGTTCTGGATTAGCTATAGGAAGATGCTTAGCTGCTATATTAGAAAATTATCAACAAGCAGATGGCTCTGTAGTAGTTCCAGAAGAATTAAGACCTTATATGGGTGTTGATGTTATAAAATAATTATGTATTAATATTATATAAGTGATAATATATTTTAAGATTAAAAATATACTATAAGTAAATAGTAAATTAAAAAAAGTTATGAGATTTAATAATTTCATAACTTTTTTATGTTAATATATATAATAGAATATTCATCATAAAAAGCTAAATATTTTCATAAATCAACATTTAATTAGACTCTGAAATTTTTTTTTTAGGTTAATTTAAATTAAATGTAGCTATGCATAGCAATATATTAAATAAACAAAATAAAATTAAGTTGAATTATAAAATGAATTATGATAAGATAAGTTTGTTATAAGTTTTGGGAGGAATTATGGAAAGTTCATTTTATATGAAAGAAGCATTAAAAGAAGCATATAAAGCATATAATAAGAGAGAAACACCAATAGGTGCTGTTATAGTTAAAGATAATCAAATAATAGCAAGGGCTCATAACCTTACAGAAACATTGAAAGATTCTACAGCTCATGCAGAAATTTTAGCGATAAAGCAAGCATCAGAAAAATTAGGTGGGTGGAGATTGACAGATTGTGATTTATATGTTACACTAGAGCCTTGCATAATGTGTAGTGGTGCAATAGTTAATTCTAGAATAAAAAAGCTTATAATAGGGACA
This sequence comes from Clostridioides sp. ZZV15-6597, assembly GCF_020657815.1. Lineage (NCBI taxonomy): Bacteria > Bacillati > Bacillota > Clostridia > Peptostreptococcales > Peptostreptococcaceae > Clostridioides > Clostridioides sp. ZZV15-6597. Next base: position 3,971 of record NZ_JAGWCT010000134.1, read on the forward strand.
AGGCATATAAAAAATTCATATATAGAGAAACAGCATGAGTTTAAATTAGATTATTTTGAAAATAATAATGTAAAAGTGGCTTTTGATGTTTTGCAAGAAGAATGCTCGATCATATTGCAAGAATTTTTTAAGGAATTAAGAAAAAGAGATTAAGGAGAGATGGTCGAGTGGTCGAAGGCGCTCGCCTGGAAAGCGAGTATATGGGTAAAACTGTATCGTGGGTTCAAATCCCACTCTCTCCGCCAGAAACAATAAATAAAAGTAATTAAATATGGTTGTAATTTTGCTGTACTAGATGGGGAGGTAGCGGTGCCCTGTAACCTGCAATCCGCTATAGCAGGATTGAATTCCATCTAAAGGCTTATTTTTTGTAGGGCCGCCCTGAATAAGTGGTGTTGATGCTTAGGTCCTGCGCAATGAAAGCTCATGAACCCCGTCAGATCCGGAAGGAAGCAGCGGTAAGTGATCACTTTTGTGTGCCGCGGGGGTGCCTAAGTTGAGCTAACTGTTTTGGTAACGCCTATGGAATTAAGTCGATAGATGGTGTACAGCATTTAATATATAAAAGACTAATCCCTTAGATAATGAGGGATTTTTTTATTAATTTTACTAAAGAGAGGTAAAAAGATGCATAAAGCATTATATAGAGCATATAGACCACAAAGATTTGATGATGTTGTTGGTCAAGAACATATTATTAAGACTTTAAAAAATCAAATATACAATGATAATATAGGACATGCCTATTTGTTTTGTGGTACAAGAGGTACTGGGAAGACATCTACTGCAAAAATTTTTTCAAGAGCAGTAAATTGTTTAAATAAATTAAATGAAGAACCTTGTAATGAGTGTGAAATATGTGAATCAATATTAAAAGATAATACAATGGATGTTGTAGAAATAGATGCAGCATCAAATAATAGTGTAGATGATATAAGAGAGCTTAGAGAAAGTGTAAAATATTCTCCAGCTAATGCTAAATATAAAGTATATATAATAGATGAGGTTCATATGTTGTCTCAAGGAGCTTTTAATGCATTGTTAAAGACATTAGAAGAACCTCCCTCATATGTAATCTTTATATTAGCTACTACTGAACCTCATAAGATACCTGCAACTATTTTATCACGTTGCCAAAGATATGATTTTAAAAGAGTTACTGTTAAAGATATGACTCTTAGGATGAAAAAAATTTGTGAAGATGAAGGAATTGACATAGATGACAAAGCTCTTAATCTGATATCTAGAAATTCTCAAGGAGCACTTAGAGATGCTCTTAGCATATTAGACCAGTGTATATCATTTGGAGAAAATAAAGTAGATTATAAAGATGTTGTTGAGTTGATGGGAAGCGTGAATATAGAACAATTATTTGAATTGTCTCAATGTATTGTAGCGCAAGATACTAAAAAATCTCTTGAAATATTAAATGAATTTGTTTTATGGGGGAAAGATATAAGAAACCTTATAAATGATTTAATAGATCATTTTAGAAATTTAATGGTTTGCAAAGTATCATCAGAACTAGATGAAATAATCTCATTACCAGAAGAAACTATAGAGCAACTTAAATCTCAGTCTGAGGACATAGATATAAATGATTTAATAAGAATTTTAAATATACTGTCAACAACTCAAGATGATATAAAATCATCTTCAAATCCAAGAGTCTTAGTAGAAATAACTATAATGAAGATTGCTCAGCCAATGTTTGATGAAAGTAAAGAAGCTCTTATTAAAAGGGTTGAGAATTTGGAAAAAATGATTGAAATGGGTAGCTTTAAAATTACAAATAATGATAGTGGTAAAGAAAATGAATATGAGGATAATAGAGAAATAAATTCAAAAAAAGAAAGCATCGTTTATGAAGAGGTAAAGAATGAAGACGTTCTACTTATAGAATCATCATGGAAAAATATACTTAAACAAATTAAAAAAGATAAAAAAATGCCAATATACGCTCTTTTAAGTGAGGTAAAAAGTTTTAATGTATATTCTAACATGTTATATGTAATATTTGATGATAAATTTGATTTTGCAAAAACTAGATTAAGCTCCCCAGATACAATAGATTATCTAGAGAAGACTATAAGAGAAGTTTTAAATAGAAGCTTTAGTGTAAAAATAGTATTGTCATCAGAAGTCAAAGATATAAATCTTGAAGTTAAAGAAAAAAAAGACATTGGTGAAGAGATACTAAAGAACATAGTAAACGAAGAAATACTAGAAATAAAAGATAGTATTGATGAAAATGAAAGTAAATAATAAAATACTATTATGATATAATAATAAAATGAAAATAAGTTTAGGAGGAATAGTGTTTATGGCTAAAAAAGGTTTTGGAGGCGGAATGATGCCTGGTGGTGGAAATATGAATAACTTATTAAAGCAGGCTCAAAAGATGCAAGAAAACATGCAAAAAGCTCAACAAGAGTTAGAAAATAAAGAAGTAGAAGCTTCAGTTGGTGGAGGAGCAGTTACTGTAAAAGTTAATGGTAAAAAAGAAGTTTTAGATATAACTATTAAACCAGAAGTTGTTGATCCAGACGATATAGAAATGTTACAGGATTTAGTTTTAAGTGCAGTAAATCAAGCATTGAGAAATATTGATGATATACAAGCAAATCAAATGAGTAAGGTAACTGGAGGTATGAATATACCAGGGTTATTCTAGTAGGTGATATTTATGCAAGTTTATACAGGTCCAATAACGAGACTAATAGAAGAATTTTCAAAGCTTCCAGGAGTTGGAAGAAAGACTGCTCAAAGGTTGGCTTTTCATATTATTAATATGAATACTAATGATGTGGAGGCTTTATCTAAGGCAATTATAGACGCAAAAAGAGAGATAAAGTATTGTTCAATTTGTTGCAATATAACAGATACAGACCCATGTAGTATGTGCTCAAATAAGAATAGGGATTCTAGTACTATATGTGTGGTAGAAGATCCAAGAGATGTTGCAGCTATGGAGAGAATAAGAGAATTTAAAGGACAATATCATGTATTAAATGGAGTTATTTCTCCAATGGATGGTATTGGACCAGATATGTTAAAAATAAAAGAGCTTATACAAAGGCTTGGTAATCAAGATGTAAAAGAAATAATAATGGCTACAAATCCTACTATTGAAGGAGAAGCCACAGCTATGTATATTGCAAGATTAGTAAAGCCAATGGGAATCAAAGTTACTAGGATAGCTCATGGTCTTCCTGTTGGAGGAGATTTAGAATATGCAGATGAAGTTACAATATCAAAAGCATTGGAAGGTAGAAGAGAAATATAAAAATCGAGGTTATCACCTCGATTTTTGTAATTTTTTGGAGTTAAATTTAGATTAATTTTGATTTAGATTTATTGAATAAATTTCTTCTGTATTGTATAATTTGTTGTATAAATCATTTAAAAATTTTGATAGGGGTGCAACATGAAACCAATTATGAACTTAGAAGAACATAATGCAATGAAGGAAAAAAGAGTTAAAAAAATGAAATCAAAAGACAAGCCTAAATATGATGATTTTGAGGATATAAGTTTTTCTAACAAGAAAAAAACTAAGAAAACTCCAAGAAATAAAAACACTGAATTCAGAAATAACTATAAAAACTATCAGTATGATTATGAAGAAGATTTTTATGAACCAATCTAGTAATTAAATAATTAGAAGATAAAAAATCCCTAATAGGTACACTATAGGGATTTTATTTATTTTATTAATTAGAAATTATACTTAATACTAAATTAGCTATGTTTTGGGCTGAATTTGACTTTCTTATAGATTTTATATTTTTCTTTAACATTTCTAGCCTACTAGAGTCATCTATCAAAACTTTTAATAATATTGATAAATTATATTTCTTTGTAGTTCTAAGTGCTGCACCACAATTGGATAAGAAATCAAGATTTTCTTCTTCTTGTCCAGGTATATAATATGGAACTATCATGGGTACATCTTTTAAGAGTGCTTCAGTTGTAGTAAGTCCGCCAGGCTTACTGACTAAAACATCTATAGAAGCTAAAATGTCATTCATTTTATCAGTATATCCAAGTACACATACATTTTTGTCATGATAACGAGATACAAGTTTTTTTTCAATTTTCTCTTTTAAACTTTCATTTCTGCCAGTTATTACAAGTATCTGAAAATCTCTATCTGTATCTAATAACTCATCAAGAGTTTCTTTTATATTTCCAGCTCCAAAGCTGCCACCCATAAGTAAAACAGTTAATTTATCAGGAGATAAATTTAGTTCAGAAAGAACAATTCTTTTGTCTCTATGAGAATGGAACGATTTTTCAACAGGGATTCCAAATGTTCTAATTTTACTAGGTTCAACTCCATCAAATACTAATAATTCCTTTACATACTCATGACCAACAATATAGTAGTCAATCTCATTTTGTATCCATGTGGAATGAGTAGTATAATCAGTTAATACAGAAATAAGAGGAGGAACATTAATAGTACTTGTATGATGCTTATAAAAATGATCAGTAGAAGCATTTGTTTCATTATTATGTAAGTTAAAATTTTTTTTCAATGTGCTTAAAGCAATCATTGGAAAAGGATGTGTACCTATAATTAAATCTGGTTTTGTGTTTCTAATGAGTTTTTTTAATTTTTTTGCCATAAATGTAATTATTAGATTACCTTTAAATTCGTTTTTTGATAAAAGATTTGTTTCAGATAATCTATATACACTTCCATATGCTTTGGGTGTATATATGGCAGATTTTTCATATCCTCTTGAAATTATTTTATCCATTATGTTATTGACTAATTTCAAACTATCTATTATTTCGCATTCAACAGGCTCTCCGTCAATTGTTTTGGATGTAAGTTCTTCTTTAATAGCTAGAGCCGCTCTATTATGTCCACCACCAGTAGAAGCAGACATGATTAATACTTTTTTGCTCATAATAAAATCCTCCTAAAATGTAGCATAGTATTTATATAATACTTTGATATGTAAAAATTGTCATTCTCAATCAAATTATTGATAAATCATTTTTTAATAATAATCTAATACAAGATTACAAAAATTACAAGTGAAAGAAATGTAAATTAATTTTAAAAAAATGTGTATTACTACAAATAAAAAATTTAAATTATAGAATAAAAAGGAAAATTGGGCATAAAATATATATTAGTCCTATGAAATAAGGACTTTTGTTTATCATTAATTTATGAGAGTTAAGCTGATAAAACATAGAAAAATTAAAAATCTTAAAAAAAATAAAAAATTATATTGACTTGGATAAATAAAGGTGATATAGTATTACTTGTCCTTAAGAAAAGGGCAAACATGAAAAATGAACTTTGAAAATTAAACAGTAGGTTA
>NZ_JAGWCT010000135.1:0-9230 GCF_020657815.1 Clostridioides sp. ZZV15-6597
GCCTAGAGATACCTATAGTATTAGAAGAAAATATAATTGGATATATAGAATGTGGAAATTTTATAATATATAAATCTATTGATATAGATAAAAAGTTATCGATATTATCAAATAACTCAAATATAGATATAAAATATATAAATAAAATTTACAGTGAAATCCCATTAAATCCTAAAAGTAGATTATATGTATTAAAAGAAAATTTACTAATGGTAACTGATTTTATTCAGGAAATAGCAAAAAGAACATTCTTTGAAAACCAACTTAGTATAAAAGATGAGGAAATATTAAAGAGTAGAAAGGAAAATATAAAACTTGAAGATGCACTTAAAAGGGCTAATTATAAGTTATTAGAAGAAAAGTGCATTATAAGTCCTGTAGGAATTAGTATACTTAATACTGACTGTGTAGAGTATCCTTATGAATTAGAATTTTCTCTTGAGAAAGAAATTAAAAATATGAATTTAGAAGGCATTTGTAAACTAATAGAGATAAATAAGAAAATACATAATAATATTAAAAGTATTATTCAAGAGGTGATACTTGTATTATCTAGAACAGTACTTAGAGATTTAGAAGATTTAAATCTTATCTATTACGTAAAAAATAAATATACTAAAAAAATATCACTTGTAAGTAGTGATAAAGACTTATGGAATATATTACTTGAATTTTCTAAAGAATGTATTGATATTAATAGAGAATTTTGGAGAAAAGATAAAGTAAATTTAATTGAAAAGATAAACGAATATATACAAAAATATTATAAAGAAAATATAAATTTAAATAGCATATCTGAGATGTTTTTTATAAGTCCAAATTATTTAAGTTCTATTTTCAATGAAAAGAATAAAATTTCAATAACTGAGTATATAAATATTCTTAGAATAGAAGAATCTAAAAAATATTTAAAAAATGGGAATATGAGTATAGCTGATATTTGCAAGAAAGTAGGATTTAATAATAGCAGTTATTTTTCACAAATATTTAAAAAATTTAATAATAGCACTCCAAATGAATATAGAAAAAATATATTGGACAATAAAAATTAAGAAAGAATTGTATGAAGTATATATTGTAAAGGAGATTGAAATAGAATGTATGGAGGAATTTTATGTTTGTAATTATTTTTTTATGTATAGGGGGCTTTATAGCTGCTTTTGTAGATTCTATAGCAGGTGGAGGTGGACTTATCAGTATGCCTGTTCTTATGGCTATTGGAGTACCAATACATCTTGCTATTGGTACAAACAAATTTGCAGCATCAGCAGGTTGTATAAGTAGTGCTTATAGGTATGCAAAATCTGGCAAAACTAATAATGAACTCTTAAAAAAATTAGTTCCATTTACTATTATAGGTAGTATTTTAGGAGTAAAATGTGTATTATCAATAAATGAAAATATACTAAATGTTTTAGTTGTATTGATGATTTTGATAGTGGCAATTTATACTTTTGTTTCTAAAAATTTAGGTCAAGAAGACAGATTTGAAGGTATTAATAAGAAAAATTTGAGATTAGGAATGCTTATGGCATTTATAATGGGTTTCTATGATGGTTTTTTTGGACCAGGAACAGGAACATTTTTAGCTTTTGGATTTATAAAAATATATGGATATGATTTCTTGCATGCTTCAGCAAATACAAAAATATTAAACTTGACAAGCAATGTAACTTCATTATTATTATTTATGATAAATGGTCAAGTATATTATAAAATTGCTGTGTTGTTTGCATTAGTAATGATAATAGGGGCTTATGTAGGTGCTAAAGTTGCAATAAAAAATGGTTCAAAAATGATAAAACCAATATTTTTAGTAATGGCATTATTTATGGTCACAAAGCTAATGTACCAAACATTGTTTTAATTGGATAGTTTTATCTTTTATAATTATTTGTATATTATATAAAAATCTACAACCACTGTAATTAGATTAGTTGTAGATTTTTTATATGATATTAACTATTAAAAACTTCAAGTATTTTGCAGTTTCTAAATGCTTATTAGAGTATATATGAGAATATATATTTCAAGTTATTTTAAGATTTTTATTAGTTCAATATTGTATAAATATGAATATATACAAATTTTACAAAAATTCTAATTATCTTCTAATACAGTTCATATATAATACATATGGAAATTGTAATATTATAATAGAAAAGTTATATAGTATAAAAATATAACTTTAACTATGTATATGAAATATATAATAATTTGTAGGAGGAATATATATGAACATATCAAGAAGAGCTATGAAAATAATTGAACTGGCACAGAGAATTGCTAATAAAAGAGGTGTAACAGTACAAGAAGCTTGGAATGATGCCGTAAGAGAATACAGAGAAAAGTATGAATATGTTGCATAGATAGTGCACGTTATATTTTAAATATAAGAAAGTTTGTAAAATAAAAGGGCTTAGAGTTTTATTTCTAAGTCTTTTTATTTTTTTTGAAAGTAAAGTATTTAAATAAGAGTAATCTATGAGTGAGATTGCTTTATTTAAAACTAATTTTAAAAATTTATATATTCATTTCAATAACTATTTAGAAAAAAATCTAAATAGTTATTGAAATGAATAATTAATTATGTTATATTGTATTTAGATGAAATTCTAAATAGAGAGGTGATATTGTTGGGTTTTCCAGAAACGTTTAAGGCTCTTTCTGACCCTATAAGAAGAGAAATCTTACTTATGCTAAAGAGTAACAGGATGTCAGCAGGAGAAATTAGTGAAAAATTTAATATGACAAATGCCACAATCTCTTATCATCTATCACAATTAAAAAAGGCAGGGCTCATATTTGAAACCAAGTATAAAAACTTTATTTTCTACGAAATAAATACTTCAGTTTTTGAAGAAGTTATGCTTTGGTTTTCACAATTTATGGAGAAGGGAGAAAAAGATAATGAAAAAAATGATAAATAAACAATTTGTTTTATCAACTTTAGTATGTTTTATACCATTTATTGTATCAATTTATTTTTATAATAGATTACCAGATCAGGTTGCAATTCATTTTGACAACTATGGAAATCCAGATAATTATGCTCCAAAAGTTATAGCAGCTTTTGGTGTACCATTATTAATGCTATGTATTCATATATATACATGGTTTAGACTTGAAAATGAACCAAAGAAAATAGGATTTTCAAAAATACTTCAAAGTTTTTCAAAGTGGGGAGTTGCTATACTGTCAGTTATTTTACAAGTGATGATGATTATGTATTCAATAGGAATTACTTTAGAGACAAACTTTTATATAGGGTTATTTTCAGGAATATTGATTTTCTTTATTGGAAACTATATTCCTAAATGTAAACAAAATTATACATTAGGAATAAAATTACCATGGACTCTTAATAATGAAGAAAATTGGAATAAAACACATCATTTAGCTGGATGGATTTGGATTATTGGTGGAATATTGTTAATTATTAATGCATTTATTAATATTCCTTTTTATAATACTTTCATAATAATTATGATTGTAGTGATACCATTTATTTATTCTTATTTTATATATAAAAATTCAGCTAAAAATAATTAGGATAGTTATATATTTTTATAAAACTTAGTTAAATATTATATATTTCAGAGCTAAAACATACAATTAAAAACTTATTAAGGTATTTATTTTAGCTCTGAAAATCAATTAATATTCAAAGTGAGAAATCATCATTGATTATATATTCTAAGGTAATTTGCAAATCAAGCTATGTGTTATAAATTGAAAATTCATATTTAATATTGAAAATACAAGTATTATGTGATAGTATAATCTATAAAAATTATTTATAAACACAGGAGGTAGATATGAATCTTGAAGAAATGAAAGAATATAGAAAATTATATAATAATAAACTAAGTGAAACAGATGAATTTTTTAGAGTATTTGGAAGTCTTGATGATAAGACTTATTCAGAGGGAGCCATAAGTAAAAAAAATAAAGAGTTGATGGGATTAGCAATTTCTATTTTAAGTCGTTGTGATGAATGCATTTGCTATCATATAGAGGGATGTGTCAACTCTAAAGCAAGTAAGGCTGAAATTATAGAAGCAATAAAAATAGGTGTAATTGGTGGTGGCTCTATTACATATCCAAATGCAAGATTTGCAATAAAAATCTTAGAAGAACTTAATATATAATTTTTGTACATAGTTATTTGTATTAATACTAATATATTAATTTAATAATACTATTGAGTATGTTTTAATATAGCATATACTATTACATAACAAATACTTATATTATTAATTTAAAGTTAATATTTGACATATTGGAATTTTAGAAGGACTTTAGATAAATTTAATTAAATTTAAATATATTGATTCCTTAAAGTTGTAATAAAAAAATAGATAAACTATATAGTTTATCTATTTTTTATTATAATCTTGTCTAATTGTAAATAGTTAGAATGTTAAATAAAAGACATATTTCTTCTTTTCAAAAATAATCTTTCTCTATCATAATTGTTATCTCACAGTCATATAATCTTTTTGACAAACTAGTATTATTATGCTGATATTTTATCTTATTTTTCCTTAATAGGTATTAGTAAATCAAGTTGTATATCTTTTACCTCATGGTCTGTATTTTCTATATGGCTAAAATAGTTTAAATGTTCTTCTAAAAGACCACACATATGTTCTTGGTCTTGTAAATCACCTGCAAATTCATATTTCTCACTGTTATTCACCCATTCGAGAAGTGCATCCCATTCAGCAAAATTGCCAAAAGCAATCATATGTGCACCATATAACCCTCCTGCAAACTGCTTTTTTTTAAGTGGTGCCGAAATCTCCATATTATCTGGAATTGTCACCCATGCCTCATAACCATGATAGCCTGTTTCATCTATTGGATTAGGATGATTGAAACCATAACGTCTTAAATCTGGTTTAATTTTATTCAAATTGTTTTTACGCACGAATTCATCAAGCATTGTATTTGCATGAAGTTCTGGGTCATCACCAATATAATGAGCGGAAGCAATAGTAGTTGGTGGTAGGTATACTATACGTACATCATTGAGTTTTGATAATCTTTCATCTGCTTTATTTAACTTATTCATACCTTGTTCCTCCTTAAAATTAATACTAACAATATTAAGTGATTCAATAGCTGATAACAATGTGTCATTTTCAGAAATAATAGTTTTGAGTGGTAGTTCTGTAACTTTAATTAGTTCTTTGATAAAACAAAAGAGAATATCCTTGATTGTAGAAAGAGCCGTAATTTCTTCATCCAATTCATTTATGTTTTGACGAAAGATGTTAATAGCAGTAATTGCATTTTTATTTTCTAGAATTATTTGAATTTGACGTACAGGAATTCGCAATTTACGCAAAAGCATAATCTGCTCAATTCTAGAAATTGCTTCTTCATCATAAACTCTGTAAGCATAACCTTCACGACGAAAACTTTTAATTAATCCAATTTGTTCATAATAGCGTAGCATTCTAGTGGATATACCCATATTTTTAGATACTTGGCTTATAGTGATTGTCCTCATTATACTTCCTCCTTACAGTTTTAGTATAAACTACGACACGGTGTCAAAGTCAACAATTAAACATTAAAATTATTGATTGTCTTAATTTAATTAGTTTAAATATCTCCTATTATACTTAGCACTCTGTAAAATTAAATAAGTCTCTATGGTAACATCAAAAACTTTCGAGATATCATATGTCAAAGCCATACAGAGATTGTATCTATTAATATCATATCAGTTTGAAATTTTTCTGTTATTAACTATTTTATTTTTTACTTACTTTGAGAAATAAAATAGTTAGCGAATCTTATGTATATATCAAAGCTGCTACACAATAAATAATTTTTATTATTTTTACTGTAAAACTTTTGGAGAGAGAAGTATTGATTTTTTTATTTTATTACTGAGTTTCCTACAAATTAAATTGTATATTTTTATTTATAGGGTAGAATAAACTAGTTTTGTTAAGGATTTTGAAGGGAAAATAAAGTTAAAAAAATAAAGGCACTAATTTGTCTAACGTTTATTGGTGAAAAATAAACATATAGAAGTTATAATAAATATATAAAAATGTATGAGAGGTGTTGTATGTTTGGTAAACAAAAGGAAAGTGTTAGATTTCTAGAGTTTAATGATGTAGCAGAGAAGTTTGGAGAGAAAAAAGCTGTTGCAATTTTTGATGCAATAGCTGGAAAAAAATCTAAAGAACATATTATCAAAGACATAGAGAAATTAGTCAAAAACGAAGTGTAGATATTTATAAGGTATATTGAGCTTGAGGGTAGCTCTTTATGCCTTCTTTTTTATTGCACAAAAATAATTAAATATTCTAGTATTCATTTAATTATGGTTTGTACTACTTTTATATTGACAAGAAAGTTCTTTAAATATATGGTGTATATATTAAAATAAATTTAAAGGTAATTATGAAATACAGCTATTGATTAATTTGTTTAGGTTAGAGATTTGTATAATCACTTTCCTAATGAATTTATTGCCTTAGATAAACAAAACAGTCAAATTAGTAATGTGAGGTGAAACTTTATGCCAATTAATTCTTTTGAAAATTATCCTATGAATTGGAAGCCAAAACGACCATCAAGAGGGCAAATACTATATAAAGCTATTGCAGAACAATTAGAAGAAGATATTAATAATGGAACTTTGTTGCCTGGTACTAAATTACCACCACAACGTGAATTGGCAGATTTCCTAGATGTAAATGTAAGTACTATTTCTAGAGCTTTTAAAATTTGTGAAAAGAAAGGATTAATAAGCGGGGTTACAGGAAGTGGAACTTTTGTAGCTTATGATATACGGTCAAATTTATTTTTGATGTCAAGTAATAAAATTACATTCATTGAAATGGGTACAATGAATCCAGATTGTGCATTAGAAGAAATGAGTACTTTATTTAAACAAATAACTAAAGAATTGGATTTTAAAACTATATTTCAATATGGACAGAGAGATGGTGCTGATTGGCAAAAAGAAGCTATAGCTAAATTGATTTCTAAAACTGGATTTAAAATCTCTTCTGATAGCTTACTTCCTGCAAGTGGAGGACAAAATGCAATTGTAGCTATTTTGGCAGGTCTATTTCAACATGGAGATAGAATAGGTGTAGACCCATTAACTTACCCTGGAATAAAGACGGCAGCCAAAATGCTTGGAATACAACTGATACCAATTAAACAAGAAAATGGAGAGATTAGTGAAGAAGGTTTATTATATGCCTGCAAGAATGAAAACATCAAGGGAATATATATAATACCAGATTATCAAAACCCAACTACACATATAATGTCAGAGACTGGACGAAAAATGATTGCACATATTGCATCTAAATATAATCTAATTGTGATTGAGGATGCTATTCATGGTTTACTTAATGAAATACATTTGAACCCAGTTGCTAATTATATACCTAATCAGACAATTTATATTACAAGCTTATCAAAAATTCTTGCACCTAGCTTACGTCTTGCATACATTGCTACACCTAAAAAGTATAGAGAAGCGTTATCAAGTGCTTTATATAATATTAATCTGTCTCAATCATATTTTTTAACAGAAATAGCTTACCGTATGATTGCATCAGGAGAAGCAGATAAATTAATTGAGGCACGCCGTAAGTCTGCTAGGAGAAGAAATGAGATTGTCAATCAATATTTATCTGAGTATAATATTTTAGGAAATGATGAATGTATATTTAGATGGTTAATACTACCTGATGATATAATGGCAGAAAAACTTGAGTTACAGGCACTCAAAGAAGGTGTACAGGTTTATGCATCTGAGCGCTTTGCGGTTGGAAAAGAAAAACCTATTTCTGCAATAAGAATAGCTGTATGTGCTACAGAAAATATAGAAGAACTTAAATCTGGTTTAAGTGTATTAAAACGATTACTGAAAGAAAAAAGATAATTGTATTGCACACAATATTTTAATTGTGTGTAATTTTTTTTGCTGTTACAATAAAAACATAATAGATAATTGATTTATAAGAATTGACATATATCATTGCCTTATAACAAAAAGTAATTATAGATTAATAGTATTTCAAAACTAATTTATTTTTATTTATTATAGTAAAGATTATATAGTTAATTCAAATTTATTTTTAAGTATAATTGCAATTATATGATTAATCTATTTTATATTTTAATAATACTCAATGTATTAAAAGTTAAAAGGAGTGATTTATCATGGAAAGAACTCAACAACTAAGAGAAAGTTTTATTGCCTCTATACCCATATTTTTGGGCTATATACCAATAGGTATAGTAGGAGGAATACTACTGCAGAAATCTGGTCTTTCACCTTTTCAAATAGCATTGATGGTAACTTTGGTATTTGGAGGAAGCTCTCAATTTATTGCAGCTTCAATGATTTCAGCTGGTGCAAGTATAACATCCATTGTATTAACCACATTTATTGTTAATTTGAGACATTTCTTAATGAGTTCCAATTTAAATATGTATATAAAAAATAAAAGTCCAAAGTTTATATTGCCATTTTGCCATACCATAACTGACGAAACTTTTGCAGTTAATTATGAAAAATTTACTACTGGAAATTGGACTGACAGAAATGCAATCTATCTCAATTTTTTTTGCCTAGTTTCATCAGTCTTAGCGAACTTTATTGGGGCATTTTTAGGAGAAACAATATCTGTAGATAGTTCTATTTCTGGATTTATACTGACTTCTATGTTTATAGCATTAATAGTTTCTCAAATAAAAAACAAAATTTATGTTTTAGTATTTATATCATCAATTATTATTTCAATTATTTTATATGTATTATTTAAGAGTAATTTAGTAATTATAGTCGCATCAATTTTAGCATCTTTAATTGGGTTCTTTGCAGAAGAGGTGCATTATAAAAAGGAGGAATCTTATGAATAATAGTAATTATATATTTTTTATTATAATAGGAATGTACATTGTTACATATCTTCCAAGAGTTTTTCCAATGTTAATCTTTTCGAAAAAGGATATGCCTGAGTCTTTGAAAAAAATAATGAAATTTATACCTGTAGCAATACTTACTTCTTTAACAGCGAAAGATGTATTTTTTAATGGAGATAATCTATATTTATCTGTAGTAAATCCTAAAATTATATCTTTTCTAATTGTACTTCTTGTTGCATACAAATTTAAATCTATTGGAATTTCTATTGTTACGGGTGTGGCATCTATATACTTATTTGGATTTATTATGTAAT